>NZ_JBHZEJ010000040.1:0-72462 GCF_042756365.1 Streptomyces sp. NPDC059092 | reverse complement strand
GTCCCCGGCCGGGCGGGGGCCCGCGGTGATCACGGAGCGTCGCGGCTCCGTGATCACCGGGGCCTGTGGTCCCGCCGTACCGCTGGAACTGAGGTGCCGGCGGCGCCTGTCCGCGCGAGCGCTCAGACGAATTGATTGCCGTCCGCGCGGAGCTGCCTGCGCAGGATCTTGCCGTTCCCGTTGCGGGGCAGCGCGTCCAGCCACACCACGTCGTGCGGAACCTTGTACCAGGACAGCCGGGACCGGACGAGATCGACCAGCTCGGCGGCGAGGGCGTCGCCGCCCGTGCTCCCATCCGAGCCGGCCACGGGCACGGCCACCACGTACGCGCGCAGACTCGTGTCCCCGGCCGGCCGCCGTACGGCGCTGACCGCGGCTTCCAGCACCCGCGGGTGGCCCTCCAGAAGCCGCTCGACCTCGCCCGGCACCACGTTCTGCCCACCGATCACCTCGACGTCGTCGAGCCGGCCGTGCACGTGGACGACCGCGTCCTCGTCGACCGACGCCAGGTCCCCGGTCGGCCACCAGGTGTCGGTCATCTGATGGGGTACGAGGCTCCCCCGGGCGACGCCGCGCGTGGCGAAGGGCACGCGGATGTGCAGTTCGCCTCGCCGTCCCGCGGGCACCGCGTGCCCGTCGGCGTCGACCACGCGCACCGGCCGGCCCTCGAAGGACGGCCCTATCGCCGAGGGCAGACCGTACGCGGCCGGCCGGCCGACGGCGATGCCGCCGATCTCGGTCGCGCCGTACACGTTGACCAGGCGCTCCCCGAGGATCGGCACCAACTGCCCGCGCAGCCGGGCCGAAAGCACCTCCCCGGCGCACGTCACCTGCCGGAGCCGGCCGAGCACCTCGGCGTGACCGGGTTCCAGGAGCAGCCGCGCGAGGAAGCTCGGCTGCGCGAGCAGGTCCGTCACCTGGTGGCGTCGTATGAGTTCGATCGCGGCGGCCGGGGTCGCCCGCGGACGTGAGAGCACGGTGGTCCGGCCGCCTTCGAGCGTGGTGAACAGCGAGACGCCGAGCCCGCCCAGGAAGTACATCCGCGACAGGGACAGTCCGACGGTCCGGGGCTCGGCCACCCTGTCCGGGCGGCGCACGCCGACGAAGTTACGGTGAGGGTAGAAGCACAGCTTCGGCACGCCCGTGGTGCCGGAGGTGAACAGGGCGAGTGCGGGCGCCTCCCCGCCGTCGGCGAACCGGGGGTCAGGCTCTCCCGCGACCAGCGATTCGGCCCCGGTGGTCGGGTACGGCACCGCGGTGTGGAGCCATGCGACGGTGTCCGGGTCGACCACGACCAGAGCCGGCTCCGCCGCCGCCACGTCCCGCGCCAGATCCTCCCGGCCCATCTGGACGTTGACCGGCACCGCGACGAGACCGGCCTGCGCGGCCCCGAGCAGGCACCAGACCATCTCCATGCTGTCGGGCAGGGCGAGCAGGACGCGGTCACCCCGGCCTAACCCCGCCGCCCGGTACGCGCCGGCGACGCGCGCCGCCCCGTCGAAGACCTGGCCGAACGTCCAGGCGCGGTCGTCGGCGAGGAAGGCTACTCGGTCGTTCCACCCCTGGTCACGAACGTGTTCAGCCAGGTGTTGCGTCATGTTCTCGGACATATTGACGGACATCTCCTCTGCGGGCCTCTGCCGCGTGCTGTCACTCACGGCCGGGCGCTCACACCCGGCCCATGGGTATCGGGAGGCACACCTTAGCCTCGCCTCGATCCACCGACATGGATTTGATGTGACTGTCATACGGAATATGGACGGAAATTCCCGTACGCATAAACTCCCGCCCATCCCAGCTTCAGGATTCCCGGAGCATTCGAGTTTTCCAGTCAAGTGAAACAATCACAAAGAGGGATTCGATTAACTCACACGAGTGGCACACTCTTCCGCTGCCGGGAGCCATTTCATTATCTTCTCCTCTGTGCAGTCTGAACGTGCGGTCTCGCCGGGGGTGGGGCGGCACGCAACGGGAGGGAAAACAGAATGACGGAGAAAAGGACGACCGCGGTCGCCCTCGGGGCGGCGGCAATGGTCCTCGGGGGACTGATGGTCCCCGCGAGCCAGGCGGCTGTCGCAGCGGCGCCGGCCGCACAGACCTATTCCTTCTACAGCGAGAGACTGGGGCAGATGCTGGACTCCAGTTCCTTCGGCACCAACGCCATCACCTGGGCGCCCAACGGATCCGGTTACCAGCAATGGACCGAGACCCCCGGGTCCACCGGGATCCAGCTCATGGACGTACGGAAGGGGAAGTGCCTCCAGGCTCCGGCTTCCACCGGACAGCCGGTCGCGGTCGCGACGTGCAACCGGTTCACCCCCACCCAGCAGTGGAAGCTCGTGGTGGAGGGGGACGACACCCTCATCGCGAGGGCTTCGAACAGCGGCGAGGTCATCGGCGCGGTCGGTGCCGACAGCCAGGTGAGGCTGGAGACGAAGACCAACAGCCGCAGCCAGAGGTGGCTCGTCTCCCCCGCCTGACGCACGATCACCTCACGGTGAGGCAGAGGCGTCGGGTCACGGCGCGGACAGGAGCAGGGCGCCCCGTCCGCAGGACCCCACGCTGAAGACCGTGTTGGCCCACCAGGTCACCGCCGGGTGGGCCAACGCGGTCGTCGGCGGGCGCGCCACCGGTCAGGGGAGCGTTCGGGGTGGACCCGTTCGCGCCGGGCTCACGCGACCTCGGCCGCCACGCGTCCGCTCCTGACGGCGTCGACGAGGGTCTGGTGGTCGCGCTCGTTCTGGTCGGCGTAGCTCTCGGCGAAGCGGACGAGGGCCTGGTCGAAGACATCGCCGCGTCCCAGATAGGCGGCGATGGCGATGCGGTCACCGGAGCGGGCGTGAGCGCGGGCGAGTGTGGCGCCGCAGAGTTCGCCGAAGACGCCCATTCCTCGCGGCACCATCATCGAGGGTTCCACGATGCCCTTCCAGTCACGCAACTGGCGTATGTAGAAGTCCCGTTCCAGACCGTCGGGCGCGTGCACGTGCTCCCAGCCGAGGAAGATGTCACTGGCCGCCTGCATCAGATGCTGGCCGGCGACGACCCGTTCGCCCTGCGTGGCGAACTCGCTGGCACCGGCGTACGCCGCGAGTACCGACTCGTCGGCCTCCTTGGCCTGGAGGAACAGGGGGTCCCCGCTGTCCCTGCCCACCAGCAGAATGACCCAGCAGCGGGTGCCGACGCTCCCGACCCCGACCACCTTGCGCGCCACGTCGACCAGGGTGAACTGCTGGAGCAGACGCTGACGGTCCGGCTGCAGGCTCTTTCCGTACCGCATGACGAGATCCCGGAGCGTCTCTTCGAGTTCGGCACGCTCAAGGTCCGGCAGCAGGTCGGCAATCGGCATGACGACGGGCGGTGCGGGGACGATCCGCCGGCGGCCGTCCATCACGCGTGTGAGCTTCTCGAAAGCCTGAAGGCTGTCCTTGGTGCGTGCCTTGGCCAGCGCCCTGGACAGCTGCTTTTGGCCACGCTGCCGCAAGCGGCCGGACGCCACGGCCTCCAGGTGCGCCGCGTCGGCCTTCGCGTACCAGACGGCGAGATTGGGCATCCTGGCGAAGCTGCGCATCTGCTCGCGGTACGACCGGACGGCGCTCCGGACGATCCCGCCGCGCTCCGCGTCCGTGTAGCCGTTCTCGCGTCCGGCGATCACGAGACTGGTCGCCAGCCTCTTCAGGTCCCATTCCCACGGGCCGGGCAGGGTCTCGTCGAAATCGTTGATGTCGAAGAGGAGATTCCGCTCCGGCGATGCCAGCAGCCGGAAATTCAACATGTGCGCGTCGCCGCACAATTGCGCCCTCAGACCGGACGCGGGCGTCGTCGACAGGTCGGCCGCCATGATCGAGGCCGCGCCACGGTAGAAGCGGAACGGGGATTCCGTCATGCGGCCGTAGCGGATCGGCACGAGTTCGGGCACGCGCGCGGCCGACTGCGCTTCGATGACGCTCACGGGGTCGGTGCGGTGCGGGGGCGGTTCGAACTCGCCATGAGCGGACCGGGGTGTGCGGGTCCGCGCCGCTTTGCCCAGAGCGGCGCGCTCCCGAGGAGAGCGCCACAGCTCGCTCTGGATGGTGGTCGCCGGTTTTCCGGTCATCGGAGAGCCTCCTGGATAGGACGGCCAGTGGACGACGGGGCCGCAGGCAGCCGGGTCGGCCGCTGGACGTACTCGTCCGGGACGCGGGTCGTGGTCGTCGGCGTCATTACCCTCACCGCAAGCGTCGCAGCTCCAGGCCCTCCTCGCATCACTCGTGCCGGGCGTCAGGGGACCACGGTGGGCGCGAAGGTGGACGGAACACCAACCTTGTCACTGAACGTAGTCGCCGGTCACGGCCGGGCGGTGGGCCGGGCTCCGCCGGCGGTCCGCTGCACCCCATTAGGGTGTGGGGAT
Organism: Streptomyces sp. NPDC059092; assembly: GCF_042756365.1. Taxonomy (NCBI): domain Bacteria; kingdom Bacillati; phylum Actinomycetota; class Actinomycetes; order Kitasatosporales; family Streptomycetaceae; genus Streptomyces; species Streptomyces sp. NPDC059092. The sequence goes on along the minus strand of NZ_JBHZEJ010000040.1, from coordinate 68,075 downwards.
GCGACGTGTCTCCCGCGCCATCGGCTCCTGTGCGAGCGGGGCCCACGTATGACCACGGAGACCCGGTCGCTGCCCGCCCTCGCGCCCGGCGCGACGGAGACGCCCTTCGTCATCATGGGATACGACGAGGTCGTCGCGCGCGACACCGTCTGGGACGAGCACTCGCACCCCTTCCACGAACTGCTCTGGAACGAGCGCGGCGCCTCGTCGGCCGTGGTCGGCTCACGGGTGTGGACGATCACCCCCGCACTGGGCCTGTGGATGCCCGCGGGCACACTGCACTCCGGGTCGGCGGTCGCCGGCACCTGGTTCCGGGCGAGTTTCTTCGGTTTCCGCACCACGTCCTCGATCTCCGAGGCGCCGGTGGCCGTCGAGATCACCCCGCTGCTGCGGCTGCTGCTGGAACGGCTCAGCGACCCGGAGCTCTCCGCCGGTTCGCGGGCGGCGACCGAGGTGCTGGTCCTCGACGTGCTCGCGCCGTCACCGCGCGAACTGCTCGTCCACGTGCCCACCTCCGCCCTGCTGCGCCCGATCGCCGAGGCGGTACGCGAGGATCCGGGCGACCAGCGGACGCTGACGGAGTGGGCGTCCGTGCTCGGCGTGAGTCCCCGCACGATCACCCGTGCGTTCAACACCGAGACGGGCACGAGCTTCGCGCGCTGGGTGGCCGCGGTGCGTTCGCAGCACGCGGTCGCCCTGCTCACCCGGGGCTGGGACGTCGAGGGCGTCGCGGAGCGGGTCGGCTACCGGTCGGCCAGCGCCTTCGGGGCGGCGTTCCGGCGTACGACCGGGCTCACCCCGGGGACGTTCCGCGAGCGCTGAGCCGGTCGCGGGCGGCGCCGGGTCCCAGCGGTCTCCCGGCTCCCGCGTGTCCCGATCGCTACAGCGCGTGTCTCGAATGGTCGATTGCGACACGGGGGCAACCTCTCTAAAGTACAAAGGCAAGCCTTACCTAACCGGCTTGTGCGAGCCCGGTGCACCCCCTTCACGACGGCATCCCGCGAACCCGGGCGTGCGAGGCCCGCACCCCTGACATCCCGAAAGCTGAGTACGGACCCATGTCTTCATACCGCCTCCGCCTGCTCACCGCGGCAGCCGCCCTGGTGGGTCTCACCGCCTGCGGCGGCCCCGCCGACACCGAGACCACGGGGGACGCCGGCGACAGGAGCAGTTCGAGCGCGTTTCCGCTGACGGTCGAGCACGCGCTGGGGAAGACCACCATCCCCTCGAAGCCCCAGCGCGTCGCCACGGTGAACTGGGCCAACGACGAAGTGCCCCTGGCGCTCGGTGTCGTACCGGTCGGCATGGCCAAGGCGAACTTCGGCGACGACGACGGCGACGGAGTCCTGCCCTGGACGGAGAAGCGGCTCAAGGAGCTGAAGGCCGAGACCCCGGTGCTCTTCGACGAGACCGACGGGATCGACTTCGAGGCCGTGGCCGACACGAAGCCGGACGTGATCCTCGCCGCGTACTCGGGACTGACCAAGCAGGACTACGCGACGTTGAGCGACATCGCCCCCGTGGTCGCGTACCCGGACGCCCCCTGGGCGACCCCGTGGCGCGACATCATCCGGACGAACAGCAAGGCGATCGGGCTGGCCGCCGAGGGCGACAAGCTGATCAAGGACCTTGAGGGGGACATCGCCACGACCGTCGCCAAGTACCCGCAGCTCAAGGGGGCGTCGGCGATGTTCATGACGCATGTCGACCCCAACGACGTGAGCGAGATCGGCTTCTACACGACGCACGACACCCGGACGCAGTTCTTCCAGGACCTCGGTCTGAAGATCCCCGGCAGCATCACCGACGCGTCCAAGGGCACGGACAAGTTCGCCCTGACGCGCAGCGCCGAACAGATCGACGTGTTCGACGACGTCGACATCATCACCGGGTACGGCGACGAGAAGGGCGAGATGCTGGAGACGCTCCGCAAGGACCCCCTGATCTCGAAGATCCCCGCCATCAAGCGCGGCTCGGCGTACCTGCTGCCCGGGTCCACGCCCCTGGCGACCGCGGCGAACCCGACGCCCCTGTCGATCTCGTGGGTCCTGGACGACTACGTCGCCGCTCTCGCCGAGGCCGCGGACAAGGTCAAGTGACGACGGTCGACACCCGGCGCCCGCCGCACGCCGCCGTGACGCGGCGTACGGCGGGCGCCCGGACGCTGTGGCTCCTCGCCGCGGTCCTGGTCCTGGCCGCGATCATGGTGGCCTCCCTCGCGTTCGGCTCGCGCGACGTCGCCTGGTCCGACGTGTGGGCGGCGCTCGGGGGCGCGGACGACTCCCTGGAGCAGGCGGCGGCCACGAAGCGGCTGCCCCGTACGGTGCTCGCGGCGGTGATCGGCGCGGCGCTCGGCCTGGCCGGCTGTGTGATGCAGGGCGTGACCCGCAACCCGCTGGCCGACCCGGGCATCCTGGGCGTCAACATGGGGGCCTCGCTCGCCGTGGTGACGGGGGTCGCGTTCTTCGGACTCACGTCGCCGACCGCCTATGTTTGGGTCGCGATCGCGGGCGCGGCGCTCTCCGCCCTGTTCGTGTACACGGTGGGGACGATCGGACGGGGAGGCGCCACGCCCCTCAAGCTCGCCCTCGCCGGCGCCGCCACGTCTGCGGCGTTCGCCTCGCTGGTCAGCGCCGTCGTCCTGCCGCGCAACGACATCGCGGGAAGCTTCCGGCTCTGGCAGATCGGCGGGGTCGGCGGGGCGTCCTTCGAACGCATCGGGCAGGTCCTGCCCTTCCTCCTGGTGGGTTTCGCCGTCTGTCTGCTGTCGGCGCGGGCGCTGAACTCCCTCGCGCTGGGCGACGAGTTGGCGGCCGGCCTCGGCGAACGCGTCGCCGTCGCACGGGCCATGGCCGCGCTCGGCGCCGTCGTGCTGTGCGGCGCGGCGACCGCGGTCACCGGGCCGATCGCGTTCGTCGGTCTCGTCGTCCCGCACACCTGCCGCCTGCTGGTCGGCGTCGACCACCGCTGGCTGCTGCCGTTCTCGGCGCTGCTGGGGGCGTCGCTCCTCACGGCCGCCGATGTGGTGGGCCGCGTCGTGGCCCGCCCCGCCGAGATCGACGTGGGCATCGTGACGGCGCTGATCGGCGCCCCGTTCTTCATCTACATCGTCCGTCGTCAGAAGGTACGTGCCCTGTGAGCGCCAAGGTCCTGACCCGGCCCCCGTCCGTCGGGGCCGCGGCCCGCGGCCGGGTCCGCCGCGCGTCCCGGCGACGCCTCGTCGTCCTCGCGCTGGCCGTCCTCGTCGTCGCCGCGTTCTCCCTGACCCTGATGGCCGGGCAGACGTTCTACCCGCCGCGCGACGTGATCCGGGTGGTCCTCGGGGAGCAGGTGCCCGGGGCCACCTTCACGGTCGGCCGGCTCCGGCTGCCGCGGGCCGTCCTCGCCATGGTGGCGGGGTTCAGCTTCGGACTGGCCGGTGTCACCTTCCAGACGATGCTCCGCAACCCGCTGGCCAGCCCGGACATCATCGGCATCAGCTCCGGCGCGAGCGCCGCCGCGGCGTTCGCGATCGTCACGCTCTCCCTCGGTGAGCTGCAGGTGTCGGTCCTCGCCATCGCCGCCGGTCTCGCCGTGGCCGTCCTGGTGTACGCGCTGGCGTTCCGGGGCGGTGTCGTCGGCACCCGGCTCATCCTGATCGGCATCGGGATCTCCGCGATGCTCGACAGCATGACCAACTACGTGCTGTCCCAGGCGGCCGAGTGGGACCTCCAGGAGGCGATGCGCTGGCTGACCGGCAGTCTGAACGGGGCGCGCTGGGAACAGGTCGTCCCCGCCGTCGTCGCGCTGGCCGTGCTCACCCCCGTACTGCTGGCCAGGTCGCGCGACCTCTCCGCGATGCAGCTCGGTGACGACACCGCCTCCGCGCTCGGGGTTCGCGTCGAACGCACCCGCATCACGGTCATCGTGGCCGCCGTCGGGCTGATCGCCTTCGCGACGGCGGCGGCGGGTCCCATCGCGTTCGTGGCGTTCCTCTCCGGTCCCATCGCGGCCCGGATCGTGGGAGCGGGGGGTTCGCTGCTGGTGCCCGCCGGGCTGGTCGGTTCGCTCCTGGTGCTCGTGGCCGACTTCTGCGGCCAGTTCGCGTTCGACTCCCGGTACCCGGTCGGGGTCGTCACCGGTGTTCTCGGGGCGCCCTACCTCGTCCATCTGATCATCCGCACCAACCGGACAGGAGGGTCGCTGTGACCTCGACCCACTCACTCGCGGCCGAGGGCCTCACCCTGGGCTACGGCGACCGCGTCGTCATCGACTCCCTCGACCTGGCCGTGCCCCCCGGCCGGATCACGGTGATCGTCGGCGCGAACGCCTGCGGGAAGTCGACGCTGCTGCGTTCGATGTCCCGTCTGCTCGCGCCCCGCGCGGGCCGCGTCGTCCTGGACGGCAAGGAGGTGCACCGCCTGCCCGCCAAGGAACTCGCCCGTACGCTCGGGCTCCTGCCCCAGTCGCCGGTGGCGCCGGAAGGCATCACCGTGGCGGATCTGGTCGGCCGGGGGCGCCACCCGCATCAGGGCGTCTTCTCCCGCTGGAGCGAGAAGGACGACGCCGCCGTGGCGTCCGCCCTCGAAGCGACGCACACGGCGCCGCTCGCCGACCGGGCCGTGGACGAGCTGTCGGGGGGCCAGCGCCAGCGCGTGTGGATCGCGATGGCGCTCGCCCAGCAGACCGATCTGCTGCTGCTCGACGAGCCCACCACCTTCCTCGACGCGAGCCACCAGATCGAGGTCCTCGACCTGCTGACCGACCTGAACCAGGCGCGCGGCACGACCATCGTCATGGTCCTGCACGACCTCAACCTCGCCGCCCGGTACGCGGACCACCTCATCGCCCTCGCGGAGGGACGGCTCCACGCGGTCGGCGCCCCGGCCGAGGTGCTGACGCGGGAGAACGTACGCGCCGTGTTCGGCCTGGACAGCCGCATCATCGAGGACCCCGTCTCGGGCAGGCCCCTGATGCTGCCGATCGGCCGCCACCACGCCGGGCAGCCGGCCGGGGCGTCCCCGGAACCGCAACAGGAACCGGCGGAACCCGCGGTCCGGTGACGGCCGCCGGTGCCCGGGGCCGGGGCGGGTCCGCCGGGCGGGGTCAGGGTACGTACGAGGCGTTCCGAGCCGTTCGCACCACCGCCCGGCCGTCGTCGCGGCCGAGGAGCCCGGCGGACACCCATGCGTCCACGGTGCCCCGTACCCGCGAGACGAGCGCGTCCTTGTCGCGGAACGGGGCCCCGGCCCACACCTCGTCGAGGAGGGTCGTACCGTCCGGCTTCGACGGGTTGGCGACGCCCGACCCGGTGTTCCCGAACGCGATCCGGGGTTCGCTCCGCCGGATGTAGGCGTGGGCCGGATCCTCGGTGCCTTCGAAGAAGGGGGCGAACTCGACGCCGTCCAGCGTGTGGTGGAGCGGCTTGCCCGGCACCGGGGTGAGGGTGGGCAGCAGGTCCCCCGAGAGGGACGCGTTGCGGTAGAACCCGAACCGCAGATGGCTCGTCGAGGCGTCGCGGGCGACCAGGTTGACCGGGCCGTGGAAGAGGGACTGGAGGGTCGGGTCGTCGGGGGTCGGCTCGGCCCTGAGCCGGAAGGGCATACGGATCCGTACGGTGTCGCCGCCGCGCCAGGTACGGGAGACCGCGAAGTAACTCCCGGTCAACGGCTGCCCCTTGACCGTGCTGCCGTTGACCGTCACCTGGAAGCCGGCGTCGGCCCAGGAGGGTACCCGCAGGCGCAGCTCGAAGGCGCCGCCGCCGCCGATGGTCAGGGTGGAGCCCTGTTCCCTGGGGAAGTCGGTGGTCTGGGTGACGGTGATCCCCCGCTCGGCCCAGGTCAGGGTGGAGGGGCTGTACAGGTTGACGTACAGGACGCTGTCGTCGGCCTGCCTGAAGTAGACCGAGTCCTGGTACTTGGTGGCGCTCTCCATCCCGGTGCCCTCGCAGCAGGTGGTGCCCGCCTTCGGTGTGTAGTCGCGTACGTGGCCGGGTGTCAGCCCGATGAAGTACGTGACGAGCGGCTTCTCGGCGTCCGCGGTGTCCTGTTTGGAGCCGAGGACCTGGTTGTAGAGGGCCCGTTCGTAGTAGTCCATGTACTTCGGGTCCGGGTCGTGGAGGAAGAGCAGGCGGCTCAGCTTGAGCATGTTGTACGCGCAGCAGCTCTCGGCGGTGGTGGCGCTGATCGTGCCCGCCACGGATCCACGGCCCCGCCAGAACTCTCCGCTGCTGGTGCCGCCGATGCCGTACATCCGGGTGGGGACGACCATGTCCCAGAAGTTCTTCGCGGCGGCGAGGTAGCGCGCCTCGCCCGTCGCGTCGTGGAGCCGGAGCAGCCCGGTGAAGATGGGGATGTGCTGGTTGGCGTGGAGGCCGTCCAGCACGTCCCTGTTCGCGGCGCAGGCGTCGATGAGGGAGTCGAGGTCGAACAGCTTCGCGAGGGCGAGGTGTTCGGGCTTTCCGGTCAGGGTGTGGAGGTCGCAGACGGCCTCGACCAGGCCGCCGAACTCGCCGCTGGAGAAGAGGCCCCACATCCGCTGGAGTGTGCTCGCGGGCAGGCGGGACAGCCGGGAATACATCCAGTCGCACAGCCCCGACGCGAGGTCGAGCGCCCGTGCGTCGTCGGTGTACAGGTGGGCGTCGAGCAGGCCCCTGAGGATCTTGTGCGCGGTGTAGTACGGCGCCCATACGACGCCGTAGTCACTGCTGGTCATGGACTCAAGCGTGATGAACTGGGTCTCCGGGTAGGCCGCGAGGAATCCGGGGTGGCTGGGCGCGCCCCAGGTACGGCGCAGGGTGGCGTCCAGGCCGCGGGGCGAGCCGTCGGCGAAGGTGGCGCCGGTGGTCTCGTCGAAGGCGTACGCGACCAGATCGCCCCTGCCCGCCGGGGAGTCGGCGGCCCGGTCGTTCTGCAGCTCCGCGATCTCGCCGGCGGTGAGTGCGCGCCCCCAGACGTTGAACTCGTCGAACGCCCCGGCGAACACCGGGTCGCCCGGGTAGTTCGAGCGGCCGAGCCAGTGGTTGCGCACGGTGGCGAACGCCGCCGGGTCGAGGGTCATCCCGTCGTGGCGGGCGACGGCGCTCCCGTTGACGTAGAGCACACCGGTGCCGCCGCCGATCGTGACGGCCAGATGGCTCCAGCGGTCCAGGGGGAGCGGTTCCTCGCCGTCGAGGCCCCGCTCCCCCGCGGCGCCTGAGGTCGTGAGGGCGAAGCGGGGCACGCCGTTCGCGTTGCGGGCGGCCAGGTAGAGGTAGCGGGTGGTGTCGTCACCGAAGTCGAGGACGCGGGCCCAGTCCGCGGGGTGGGTGGGTTTCACCCAGGCCGAGAGGGTGACGGCCCGGGCCTCGCCCAGGACGCCGGCGGGCAGGTCGACATACCTGTAGGAGCCGCGGACGTTCTCGGCGGCGGTGCCGAACCTGCCGGGCACACCGAGGACGGCCGGCGGGTCGCGGAGCGCCGAGCGGACCTCGGTCAGGGTGTCGACCATGGAGTGGATGCGGTCGGCGTACACCTGGTCGCCGGTGCTGCCGTAGGACTGGGCGAGCATCGTCAGGAAGTGGCCGGTGTAGTGGCCGCGGAGGTTGCCGTTGGCCTCACCGTCGAGGCCCTCCCATCCGCCGGGGGCGACCGCGCCGCGGGTCGGGAGCCCGGCGTTGGCGCGGAAGACCTGGAGCAGCCGGTCCACGTCGTACCCACGGCCGTGGTCGAGCAGGAACTGACGTTTCGTGGCGAAGATGCCCCGGCCGAGCGTGACGTCCCCCAGGTCGAAGGGGCGGAGCGTCCAGGAGGACGGGGCCGGGAGGACCGCGGCGGCGGACGGGGCGGCCCCGGCGCAGGAGAGTCCCGATGCCGCGGCGGTGGCCATCGCGGTCCGGAGCAGGCCTCGTCTGGAGAGGTGGGGTGCCATGGTTTCCTCGTCTCTGCGACGGTGAGATGCGGCCATGAGCGTGCGACACCGGTACGACGGAAGGGCTCCCGGGAGCCTGGTCACGGACCGATGAGGGACAACCGTCGTCCGGTATGCCGAACATCGTTCCGAGTTCCGATCAGAAGATAGGTTCGGGAGGCCGACGCGTCAACGATCCCGCCACGGCCGGCACATGCGTACACCGTGGAGGCTCGTCGATCCGCTGCGCCCCGCCCCTGTCCGGCGCCGAGCGGCCCGGCGGCAGGTCCTTCGCCGCCGGGCCGCTCCTTCCGCTTCTCCCTCTTCCCCGCCTTCTCCGCTACCAGCGCGGGATGGCGGACCGGTACGTCGGGTGGATGGTGCGCATGTAGCCGGTGTCGTCCCGGTTGCGCAGACCGCAGGTCAGATACTGCTCGTGCAGAACCCCCAGCGCGTCGCGGTCGAGCGTGACACCGAGACCGGGGGTGGTGGGTACCTCCACCGAGCCGTCCTTGAAGGCCAGGACACCGGGCTCGATGACGTCCTCGGTCTTCCACGGCCAGTGGGTGTCGCAGGCGTAGGTGAGGTTCGGGGTGGCCGCCGCGAGATGCGTCATCGCCGCGAGGCTGATACCCAGATGCGAGTTCGAGTGCATGGACAGGCCCATGCCGAAGGTGTCGCAGATCCCGGAGAGGAGCTTGGAACGGCGCAGCCCGCCCCAGTAGTGGTGGTCGGAGAGGATGACCTGTACGGCGTCCACCGCCACCGAGGGGTGGAGTTCGTCGAAGGCCACGACGCACATGTTGGTCGCCAGCGGCATCGCCACCTCGCGGGCGACGGCGGCCATGCCCTCGATGCCCGGTGTGGGGTCCTCCAGGTACTCCAGCACTCCGTCGAGCGCCTGCCCGACCTTGATGGAGGTGGGCACCGTCCAGGCGGCGTTCGGGTCGAGCCGCAGCGGGTGGGCGGGGAACTCGGCGCGCAGCGCCTGTACGGCCTCGATCTCCTCCTCCGGTGGAAGGACCCCGCCCTTGAGCTTGATCGCGGTGAACCCGTACGCGTCGACCATGCGCCGGGCCTGGGCGACCACGCCTTCGGGGTCCAGCGCCGCGCCCCACTCGTCCGGCTCGGCGCCGGGGTGGCCGGCCCACTTGTAGAACAGGTAGGCGCTGAAGGGCACCGCCGCGCGCACGGCGCCGCCGAGGAGGTCGGAGACGGGGCGGCCGCACGCCTGTCCCTGGATGTCGAGCAGCGCGACCTCGAACGGGGAGTACACCCGGTCGACGGTGCTGCTGGTGGTGACCATCCCGGTCAGGCCGGTACCGCCCACGCCGCCGGTCCGCGCGATGACCTCGCCCACGCGCCGGTGCAGCTCCTCGGTGGCGTAGACGTCGAGCCCGGCGATCCGCCCGGCCACGGCCTCAAGCCGTTCCAGGTGCCTGGCGTCGGCGTAGGTCTCACCGAGTCCGGTGAGCCCGCCGTCGGTGCGCACCTCGACGATCGCCCGCAGGGCGTACGGCTCGTGGACGCCGACCGAGTTGAGGAGCGGCGGATCGCGGAAGGCGACGGGGGTGATGGTGACGGCGGAGATCCGCAGCTTCTCGGCGCTCATCGGGCGGCGTTCCTTACCAGTTCGAGTCCTCGCTCCAGGAGTGAGGAGAGTTCGTCGAGGTCTTCCCGCGTGGGGTCGGTCAGCGGAGCGCGGACCGGTCCGACCTCCAGGCCGCGCAGGCGTACGCCGGCCTTGACCAAGGAGACCGCGTACCCCGGGACCTTGTCACGCAGGGCGACCAGGGGGTGGAAGAATCCGACGAGGAGGGCGTCGACCAGCTCCTGGTCGCCGGTGGTCACCGCGCGGTGGAAGGCGAGGGAGACCTCGGGGGCGAAGCAGAAGGCGGCGGACGAGTACAGCGGAACGCCGATGGCCCGGTAGGCGGGGACGGTCGCCTCCGCGGTGGGGAGACCGTTGAAGAACTGGAAGGGCTTGCCGCTGTCGCGCAGCGATTCGCGGATGGCGACGACGGTGCGTGCCAGGGTTTCGATGTCGCCCGCGCCGTCCTTGAATCCGACGACCTGGCCGATCGCGGCGACCTCCACGGCCGCGCGCGGGCTGAACCGGGCGTTGGCGCGGTTGTAGACGATGAGGGGCAGCCCGGAGGCCTCGGCGACCGTCCTCACGTACCGCACCAGCCCGTCCTGATCCCCGCTGACCAGGTACGGCGGCAGCAGGAGCAGCCCGTCGGCGCCGTTCTCACGCGCCGCTTCGGCGAGGGCGATCGCCGTGGGGAGTGCGCCGCCGACACCCGCGTACACGGGGACCGCACCGTCCACGGCCCTGACCGCGGCGCGTACGACGTCGGTGTGCTCCTGCGGCGACAGGGCGTGGAACTCCCCGGTGCCGCAGGCGGGGAAGACCGCGCCCGCGCCGGCGGCCACCCCTGCCCGTACATGGGTGTCGAAGGCATGGAGGTCGAGAGCGCCGTCGGGTGCGAAGGGCGTGACCGGAAAGAACAGCACTCCGTCAAGCATAAGACTCCGTTCAGATATATGACCATGGTCCCGGTACATGTCTATGCCAGTGAACTTAGGACGCACCGGGGGAACCGTCAAGCAATCGCGCCGCCACCTTCCGCTTCCCACCTGGACAACAGCCGCCAACTGGGCACTCGACCCGGTCCCGCGAGATTCCGCGACGAAGTCATTGACCGGATCGGGGCGCGTACGTAACGTGTCCACACGCATGACAGAGGTTCACATACATATACAGCTGAGCCGGATGCCACCCCGATCGGGGCGCGGTGCGACCCCCCACATTCGTGAGCGGAGCCCGGCCCGCGCGGTCGACGGCGCCTGCCCCGGACACCTCTGTCGTGCCGTCACGCCTATCGAAGTGGGAGACAATGATGGTCCCGCAGCCTCTTGCGAAGAGTTCCGCGAGCGAGCCCGACGCCGAAAGCCGTGCGGTCGGCAAATTTTTGCGCCGCATGCTGCCCATTCTGGTCCTGATGCTCCTGGTCAACCAGATGGACCGGACGAACGTCGGCTTCGTCCAGGACGAACTGAGGGCCGACGTCGGAGTGAGCGCCACCGCCTACGGCCTCGGCGCGGGCCTGTTCTTCATCGGGTACGCCCTCTTCGAAGTACCGAGCAACATGTTGATGGAACGCTTCGGCGCCCGGGTCTGGCTGACCCGCATCATGATCACCTGGGGGCTGGTGATCCTGGCGATGTGCCTCATCCACAACGTGACGACGTTCTACATCCTGCGGTTCGTCCTGGGTGTCGCGGAGGCGGGCTTCTTCCCCGGCGTGCTGCTGTACTTCACCCAGTGGCTGCCGGACTCCAGCCGGGGCCGGGCCAGCGCGATCTTCCTGGGCGGCTCCGCCACGGCCTACATCGTGACCGGTCCGATCACCGGCGCGCTGCTGGAGATGCACGGCGTGGGCGGGTTCGCCGGCTGGCGCTGGATGTTCGCGCTCGAAGGAACCTTCTCCATCCTGGTGGGCATCGTCGCCGGATTCTTCCTCGTCTCCCGTATTTCCGAGGCCCGCTGGCTCACGCAGGAGGAGAAGGACGCGCTGAGCGCCTCGGTCGCGCGTGACCAGGAAGCCCGCAGCCGAGCGCCCAAGGTCTCGCGGTTCCGGCTTCTGATCCACCCCCAGGTCGCCCTGCTGACCGCGGTCTTCTTCGCGATGGCCCTCACCGGCTACGCGATCACCTTCTGGCTGCCGAGCCTGGTGGCGGAGATCGGCGGGCTCTCGCCCTTCCAGATCGGACTGCTCTCCGCCATCCCGTGGATCTGCGCGGTGATCGCCATGTACTCGATGAGCCACTTCACGGACCGCGCCCCGGACCGCCGGCCGTATCTCGCGATCGCTCTGGTCCTGTCGGCTGTGGGCGCCTTCCTCGCCACCCTGGGTTCCCCGTGGTTCGGGCTGGCCGCCATCACTCTGGCCGCGGTCGGCGGGAAGTGCGCGGCCACCCTGTTCTGGCCGATGGCGCAGGCCGGGCTCGATCTGAAGATCGCCGCGGCCGGTCTGGCGGTGGTCAACTCGCTGGGCAACCTGGGCGGTTTCGTCTCCCCCACGCTCTTCGGCTACCTGAAGGACACCACCGGCAGCACGCACGGAGGTCTGTACGCGCTCGCGGTGGCGTCCGTGCTGGCGGCCCTGGGCGTCGGCTTCATGCGCCGGCCCGGCGGCCCGGCCACCCCGGCCGGCGGAACGCCGGTGTCCGAACCGGCGGTGGCGACCGGCGAGGCGCGATGAGCGCTGTGCCGGCATAGCCGTACCCCCGTACCCCTGTACCCGTAACGCTTCGCGTTCCGTACCGCCGTACCCGCCGTACCCGTGCAGATCGTGGCCGGCCCGACAGCCGACGGGTGGGCACCACCCCCACCGGTCATCACGGCCGCCCCGGAGCACCTGCCCCGGGGCGGCCGTCGTGGCGCGCCGACCGGTCAGTGGCCGCCGGTCAGTTCGCCGCTGAGCCGGCCATGGAGGTGGGCGCTGGCGTGGTTGAGTCCGGTGATCCCGACGGTCTTGCCGCGCTGGGCGTACCTGTCCTCGATGGCGTCGAGGGCCGCGACCGACGAGGCGTCCCAGATGTGGGCGGCGGAGAGGTCGATGACGATCCGGTCGGGGTCGGTGGCGTAGTGGAACCGGCCGACAAGGTCGTTGGAGGAGGCGAAGAACAGCTCTCCCGTCACCCGGTAGACAGCGGCACCGTCCGGATCGGTGACCCTGGTGACCGCGGCGAGGTGCGCGACCCGCCGGGCGAAGATGACCATGGCGGTGACTGAGCCGACAACGACACCGACAGCGAGATTATGGGTGGTGACCACACACGCGACGGTGACGAGCATGACGGCGATCTCACCGGCCGGCATCCGCCGCAGCGTCCCGGGGGCGAGCGAGTGCCAGTCGAAGGTAGCGAACGACACCATGACCATGACGGCGACCAGGGCGGCCATCGGGATGTCGGAGACCACCGGGCCGAAGACGACGCACAGCACCATGAGGAACGCGCCGGCCAGGAAGGTCGACAGCCGGGTACGGGCACCGGAGACCTTCACGTTGATCATCGTCTGGCCGATCATGGCGCAGCCGCCCATCCCGCCGAAGAAACCGGTGACGATGTTGGCGATGCCCTGACCCACGGACTCGCGGGTCTTGTTGGAGCGGGTGTCGGTGATGTCGTCGACCAGCTTCGCGGTCATCAGCGATTCCATCAGGCCGACGAGCGCCATGGCGAGGGCGTACGGGGCGATGGTGGTCAGCGTGGCGAGGGTGAAGGGCACGTCGGGGAGGCCCGGCACCGGCAGCGCGGAGGGCAGGGCGCCCTTGTCGCCGACGGTGGGTACGGCGATCCCGGCCGCCAGTGTGATCACGGTGAGGACGAGGATGGAGACGAGCGGTGCCGGGATCACGGTGGTGACCTTCGGGAAGAACACCATGAGGGCGAGGCCGCCGATGATCAGCGGGTACACGGCCCACGGCACGTTCCGCATCTCGGGCACCTGGGCCATGAAGATCAGTATGGCGAGGGAGTTGACGAAGCCGACCATGACCGAGCGCGGGACGAACCGCATCAGCTTCGCCACACCCAGCACGCCGAGCACGACCTGGAAGACACCGGCGAGGATGACGGCGGCGATCAGGTGACCGAGGCCGTGTTCCCGGTTCAGCGGCGCGATCACCAGCGCCACGGCCCCGGTCGCGGCGGAGATCATCGCCCGGCGGCCACCGACGACCGAGATGACCACGGCCATCGTGAACGAGGCGACCAGACCGAGCACCGGATCGACCCCGGCGATGATCGAGAACGAGATCGCCTCGGGGATCAGCGCCAGCGCGACCACCAGGCCGGCCAGCACCTCCGTACGCCACACCTTCGGGTCGGTCAGCCAGTCGGGCTTCAGGCCGCGCAGACGTGCGGCCGGGGAGGGAGCGGAAGCGGAGGACACGGGAGAGGGAACCTGTCGTCTCGGGCACATGCCGCGACGGGCCGGGGCATGTGGGAGGACGCGGAGCAGCCGGGTCGGCGCCCCGCGGCCGGCCCGGGGGCACGGGCCGGAAGCTTCGGTCAGGAGGCGCGGCGGTGCGCCCGGACGTCATGTACGGGGCGGAGCGTCACGGCGGGCAGGGGGCGGCGCCAGGCGTCATGGGCTCGCGCACGCGGTTCTCCTGCAAGAATCGGATCTTCGCCAGGGGCGTGGGTGGCCCCGACACGGCAGCGGCGGGAGATCCTGGACGGGCCTTCGCCGTCAGCAACTCTACCCTAACGTTAGGGTAGAGATCGGCGGGCGTCGCGCGGAGCGCGGCGGCCCCGGGAAGACGAAGGGCCAGAGGATCACAGGCGTGGACGGCAAGCACATGCAGATCGGCGAGGTCGCCGCACGGACCGAACTGTCCCTGCGCACGATCCGGCACTACGAGGAGACCGGCCTGGTCGTCCCCTCCGCCCGCTCCCAGGGCGGCTTCCGCCTCTACACCGAGACCGATGTCGCCCGCCTCATGGTGATCCGCCGGATGAAGCCGCTCGGCTTCACCCTGGAGCAGATGCGCGACCTGCTGGACGCGACCGACCGCCTGGACTCCGACGGCGAGCCGCCCGAGGCCGAACACCGCGAACTGGTCGAGCGGGTCCGCACCTTCGAGCAGGCCGCCGCCGAGCGCGTCGCCGATCTGCGCAAGCAGCTGGGGCGCGCCGAGGACTTCGCCGCCACGCTGCGCGCCCGCCTGGAGCGGTCCGCGAACCCCCGGCCCTGACCTGGCGCTTCACCGGCCAGCCGGGACCCCGCGTCGGCTCGGAGCCGGCCCGCGTCGGCTCGGAGCCGGCCCGCGTCACCTCGGAGCCGGCCCGCCGCGACACCGTCCGGGGTGCGTCAGGGGGTCATTCCCAGACCGCGATGTTGCGCCGTACCGGGATCGCGCCCGAGTCCGTGGCGAACAGTTCGGGCGAGCGGGCCCGGATGCGTTCGACGTCGTCGAAGACCGCCCGCAGGTGGGTGCGCATGGCCGTACGGGCCAGGGAGACGTCCCCGGCGAGCACCGCTTCGAAGATCTCGACGTGCTGGGTGGCGAAGCCGGCGGGCGAGGCGGTGGCGTAGAGCCCGAGGCGGCGCGCGCGGTCGAGGTGCCCCTTGGCCGAGACCACGGTCGCCCAGGCACTGCCGTGTCCGCTCAGGCGCAGGATGGCCTGGTGGAACGCCTCGTCCAGTTCGAAGAACTCCTCCAGGGCGAGTCCCGGCCGCTGCTGCTCAGCCAGGTTGCCGCGCAGGACGTCGACGAGTTCCTGGTCGAGTTCCGCAGGGAGGTCGTCCAGGGACGCCAGCTCGACGGCCTCCCTGAGGAACTGGGCGTCGGCCACCTTGGCCGGGTCGACGCGTGAGACGAAGGATCCCACCTGCGGAAAGACCTGGACCAGGCCCTCGTGGGAGAGCAGGATCAGGCTCTCCCTGACGGGGGTGCGGCTGACCCCGAGGGAGGCCGCGAGCTCGTTCTCGGACAGGGCTGCGCCCGGGGGAAGCTCAAGGGTCAGAACCTTGCGTCGCAGCGTCTCGTAGACAGCGCGGCGACTGGTCCGCTGCCGGTTCGATCGGGCCATGCGCTCATCGTATCGGGCGCTGACACGGCCTGTGCCCGGCCGATGGCTCTGCGCCGCACCACTGGCGTCATCCGATGTGCCACGAGTATTGCATCACTGGCCGACCAGTGCTTGTATACCAGCCGTGTCGGCCAGTTGTCCGGGGTGTGAACCGGTTGGCCGTCCGCGTACGGACCTTCGAAGGAGCAGGACTGTGAGCACGACCCGACACACCGTGGTGTACGGCACCTCCCCCTGGCGGATCCGGGCCACCCCGCGCGTCACGGCGACAGGCCGGGCCGCGCACGGCTGACGCTTGTCCCCGGCTCCGCCCGCCCCCTTCCGTGCCCGCCTCCGGGAGCCCCGACTCCCGCCGCCCCTCCCCCGACAGCACTTCCCCGAACAACGGAGTTCCCATGACGGACACCGCTCGGACGGAGCCCACGGGCCCCGCGACGAGAACGACGCGTGATCTCACCAAGGCCGCCGTATCAGGCTGGCTGGGTACGGCGATGGAGTTCATGGACTTCCAGCTCTACTCGCTGGCGGCGGCCATCGTCTTCAACAAGATCTTCTTTCCCGACGTCAGCCCGGCGATCGGCCTGATCGCCGCCATGGCGACCTACGGCGTCGGATACGTCGCCCGGCTCGCCGGGGCCGTCTACTTCGGGCGGATGGGCGACCGCATCGGGCGCAAGAAGGTCCTGTTCCTGACCATCCTGCTGATGGGCGCCTCGACCACGCTGATCGGCGCCCTGCCGACCTACGCGACGATCGGCATACTCGCCCCGATCCTGCTGGTCGTCCTGCGGCTCGTCCAGGGCTTCGGGGCCGGCGCCGAGATCGCCGGGGCCACCGTCATGCTCGCCGAGTACGCCCCCGCCAAGCGCCGGGGCCTGGTGTCGTCGCTGGTGTCGCTCGGCACCAACTCCGGCACGCTGGCCGCGTCCGGCCTGTGGGCGATCCTGCTCGGTGTGCTCAGCGAGGAGCAGCTTCTCTCGTGGGGCTGGCGGCTCCCCTTCCTGCTGAGCTTCCTGCTGATGATCTTCGCGGTGTGGCTGCGCGGCAACCTCAAGGAAAGCCCGGTGTTCGAGGAGCGGCCCGACGTGGTGGACGGCGTCGCCATGACCCGTACCGAGGTCGAGTCCGCCCTGGTCGACTCCTCCCTGGACCAGAAGGACGAGAGCGTCCTGGAGGCCGGCATCCGCCAGCGCAAGGGCAAGGCGTTCTTCCTCGCCCTCGGTCTGCGGTTCGGCCAGGCGGGCAACTCGGGGCTGATCCAGACCTTCCTCGTCGGCTACATCGCCACGACGCTCCACGCCGAGCGGTCGGTGCCGACCGACGCCATCGTGTACGGCTCGCTGCTGGGCTTCCTCACCGTGCCGCTGGTCGGACTGCTCGGCGACCGCTTCGGCCGCCGCCCGATGTACATCGCGCTCACCCTTCTGACCATGGCCTTCGCGTTCCCGATGATGCTGCTCATCACCTCGGGCACCACCTCGGCGCTGATGCTCGGCATGGTCGTCGGGCTCAATGTCGGGGTGCTCGGTCTGTTCTCGCTGGAGAGCGTCACGATGGCCGAGCTGTTCGGCTCCCGGACCCGCTTCACCCAGCTCGCCCTCTCCAAGGAGATCGGCGGCATCCTCGCCACCGCGATCGGGCCGGTCGTCGCGGCGACCCTCACCGCCGTCACCGGGAGCTGGTGGCCGATCGCGGCGATGCTCGTCGTCTACTCGCTGATCACCCTGGTGTCCGCGTTCCTCGCCCCCGAGACCCGTGGGCGCGACCTGGTCCGGCTGGAGGACGCCGCATGAGGGCCGTTGTCGTCCACGGAGCGGGTGACCTGCGTATCGACGAGCGCCCCGATCCCGTACCGGGCGAAGGGGAGGTCCTCCTCGCCATGGAGTGGGGCGGTATCTGCGGCTCGGACGTCGCCTACTGGAAGCACGGGGCGTCCGGGACCGCGGCGCTCGCACATCCCCTGGTGCTCGGTCACGAGGTGGCGGGCCGGATCGCCGCGACCGGCAAGGGGGTCGACGGACTGCGGACAGGGCAGCCCGTCACCGTGCACCCGGCCGAGCCGGTAGGCAACGGTCCGCTGCCGGACCGGATCGCCGGGCGTAACAACCTCCACCCGCGGATCCGGTACTTCGGTTCCGCCGCCTTCGACCCGCACACCGACGGCGGGTTCAGCGAGTACCGGGTGGTCCGCGCCGCACAGATACGGCCGCTGCCCGACGGCGTCGGCACCGAGCACGGCGCCCTCGCCGAACCGCTCGCCGTGGCGCTGCACGCCGTGCACCGCGCCGGGGACCTACGGGGCAGGACCGTGCTGGTCAACGGCTGCGGCCCGATCGGGGCGCTGGTCGTGGCGGCGGCGAAGCACCGGGGCGCCGCCGCGGTGATCGCCTCCGACCTCTCGGCGGCGTCGCTCGCCGTCGCCCGCGCCATGGGCGCGGACGAGACGCGCGACCTCGGCTCCGGCGCGGCGCTCCCCGACGATGTCGAGCTGGCCTTCGAGGCGTCCGGCGCCCCGGCGGCGCTCGGCCCCGTCCTGCGGGCGACGGCGCGCGGCGGGACCCTCGTCCAGGTCGGGAACCTGCCGGGCGCCGCCGTGTCGGCGGCCCTCGGTGACCTGGTGACCAGGGAGATCAACTGGATCGGCTCGTACCGCTTCGTGGAGGAGATCGACGACGCGCTGCTGGCGATGCGGGACGGTCTGGACGTCTCCCCCGTGATCAGCCATCGCTTCGGCCTCGACCGGGCCGGGGAGGCCCTGGCCGTCGCCGCTGATCCCGCGAGCGGCAGCAGCAAGGTGATGCTCAGGCTCGGCGGGGAGGGGTGATCCGGGGATAGCCGAGGGGCGCGCGCCGTGGTGCAACCTCGGCGCAACCTCGCGGCGCGTTGACTGGTTCTCCTTCCGACCGGTTTTCCTTCCTCTACAGAAGCGGCGGCGAGATGACGGACGAAGCGAGTACCCCCGAGGCGCCCCGGGTCGAGGTGACCCCCGCGGCGGCCGAATGGATCCGGCGGCTGCGGGCGGACCACGGACCGTTGATGTTCCATCAGTCCGGCGGCTGTTGCGACGGCAGCGCGCCCATGTGCTACCCGGCCGGCGAGTTCCGTACGGGCGGCTCCGACGCACTGCTCCAGTCGCTGGAGGTCGAGGGCGTCGCCGAGCCCGTTCCGTTCTGGATGTCGGTGAGCCAGTACGAGGTGTGGCGTCACACCCGGCTCATCGTCGACGTGGTGGAGGGGCGCGGCAGCGGCTTCTCCCTGGAGGCCCCCGAGGGGGTGCGCTTCCTGATCCGCTCACGGCTGGTCGGGACGTGAGCGCACGGCGCGTCCCGGTTACGGGTTGAGGCTGCTGACCACCCCGGCCGTGGTGGAGATCCCGTTGGCGATGGTCGGCGCCATGCTCGTACCCGCGAGGAAGAATCCGAGCAGGGCGCAGACCAGCGCGTGCGAGAACTTCAGCCCGCCGCTGCGCAGGAAGACCACCGCGAGGATCGTCAGAAGCAGCACCACTGAAATCGAAATGGCCATCGCCAAACCTCCTCCGCCGCACGGGAATCGCGGCTTTCGGCCGCCAGTGTGGCGGAGGAGGGGGCCGGTTCGGCCGACTGGCGTGTCCGCCGTACGGGTGGTTGACGCGACGTTACGAACGGGCGGTGCGCAGAAAGCGTTCGAGGCCGGGGAGGTCGTCCGTGTTGAGGTGGTCCACTCCGGCGGCGAGGAGTTCGCTCCAGACTGCGTCCCGTGCGGGCCCCGGGGTGTCGGGGGTGGCCCAGAAGCGCAGCCGCTGACCGTGCGCGTGCGTGGTGTCGGCGATACGGCGCAGCTCGGCGCGTTCGGCCGCGGGGAAGGGGCCCAGGCCCTGCCAGGTGAAGCTCTGTGTCCAGTTGGTGCTGATGAGCGGTACGAAGGAGGCGGGCGCGGCGGTCCCGAGGTCGTCGAGCCGCCCGTCGTAGAAGGCGTACCGCACGCGCTGCGCCTCCATCGGTACGCGGGCCGCGCGGTCGCCGGAGATGACCGGGGTGATCGCTCCGGGGCGTACCGAGCCGTGGGCGTAGGTGGTCAGCATCGGCCGGTAGCGGGTGAGTTGGCGGTGGAGTTCGGTGTACGCGGCGGCGCCGTCCGTCTTGAGGTCGATGAGCAGTTGCACCGGGCGGTGGTGGCCGCGGTACACGGAGCCCCGGTTCGCGCGGACCCGGGCGAACAGCGGGTCGAGGTAGAGCGAGGCGAGGGTACGGGACGGGTCGAGCTCCGTGGCCTCGTGGGCGACCAGCAGTTCGCCGTCGACCAGGAAGATGTCGGCCTCGACGCTGGTGAAGCCGTGCGCCAGCGCGTCGAACAGCGGGCGCGGGTGCAGGTAGTCGTTGTGCGCGTGGGCGTGGCGCAGCGGCCGGGGAGCGTGGCCGCCCCCGGTCCGGGAGGCGGCCCCCGCGTACGCGGGGGCCGCGACGGTGCCCGCGAGCGCGGCGGTGAGCGTGGCTACGGCTCTGCGGCGGGTGGTGAGGGCCATGATGCCTCCGGGGCTGGACGCGACGGGCACGGTCCTGGTGAGTATCGCCCTGTCATCGATGAATCAGGGCTGCGGAGCGCAGTGTTCGTCCACCCGCCATGCGCGATTCAGCCACCGGCGCGGGCTTCTTCGGCGGGCGCCGGGGTCACCTCGGTCCCGGCAGGTCCACGAGTTCGGCCAGGCGCTCGCGGTGTCTGCCGGGTGAACCGAGCGCGCTCTCGTCGGACTTGGCTCGCTTGAGGTACAGGTGCGCGGGGTGCTCCCAGGTCATGCCGGTCCCGCCGTGGAGCTGGACGCACTCCTCGGCGGCGTGGACGGCGACGCGCCCGCAGTACGCCTGGGCGACGGCCACGGCGAGCGGCGCCCCGGGGTCGCCGGTGGCGAGGGCGTCGGCGGCGTTACGGGCGGCGGCGCGGGCCGAGACGACCTCCAGCCAGAGCTGTGCCATCCGGTGCTTGAGCGCCTGGAAGGAGCCGATGGGGCGGTTGAACTGGTGGCGTTCGCGGGTGTGGCGGACGGTCTGCTCCAGGCACCACTCGGCGAGACCGAGCTGTTCGGAGGCGAGCAGTCCGGCCCCGGCCAGCAGTCCGCGCCGTACGGCACTCTCCCCCGTTGCCGCGTCGGCGATCCGGACGCCGCTGCCCGCCGCGACCGTGACGGTGGCGAGCGGGCGGGTCAGATCGAGCGGTGTCAGCGGCTCGACGGAGACGGCGGGGCCCGCCGTCTCGACGGCGTACAGGCCGTCGGCGCGCGGCACCAGCAGCACATCGGCGCGTACGGCGTCGGCGACGGCGCTCACCGTGGTCGCCGGGTCACCGGCGGAGGGGACGGCCCCCGCGAAGGGGAGTGGGGCGTCGGGGGCGGTGGTGAGGGGCAGCGCGAGCACGGCGGTACGGTGGCCGCTCGCCAGTGCGGTGAGGAGCCCCGCGACATCCGTGGACTCGGTGCTCTCCCCGTCGCAGCCGAGCAGGGTCTCCGTCGCCACCACCGAACTGGTGAGGTAGGGCGCGGGGGTGACGGCACGGCCCAGCTCCTCCAGGACGACGGCGGCCTCGCGGTGGCTCGCTCCCTGGCCGCCCAGCTTCTCGGGGACGAGCAGGCCCGCCGCGCCGATCCCGGCGGTGAGCGAGGTCCACAGCCCGGGGTCGTACGGGTCGCCGGACTCGGCGCGGACGAGGGCGGCCGGCAGGTCGGCCCGGTCGGTGAGCAACGACCGTACGGCGGCGCGCAGATCGTTCTCGGTGTCCGAGTAGAGCAGGTCGGGGGTGGTCCCGGCCGGGGCGGGCCGTCCGGGCCGGGGAGAGGAGGTGCGCTGCGTGGTCACCGGGTCAGGTCCTTCCAGGGGACGTCCTTGTCGTTGCGCGGCTCCGAGGGCAGGCCCAGGACGCGTTCGGCGACGATGTTCAGCAGGACCTCGCTCGTGCCGCCCTCGATGGAATTGCCCTTCGAGCGCAGATAGCGGTATCCGGCGTCGCGCCCGGTGAAGTCGACCAGTTCGGGCCTGCGCAGGGTCCAGTCGGAGTACAACAGGCCCTCTTCGCCGAGGAGTTCCACCTCCAGGCCGCTGATCTCCTGGTTGAGCCGGGCGAAGGCGAGCTTCATCCCGCTTCCCTCGGGCCCGGGCCGGCCCGCGACGAGTTGCTGGCGCAGCCGCTCGCCGGTGAGCCGGGCGACCTCGGCCTCCACCCACAGGGTGAGCAGCCGCTGGTGCAGATCGTGGGTGCGCAGCTCCGGCCGCTCGCGCCAGGTGGCGGCGACCGGGCCGATCATGCCGCCCTCGCGGGGGAGGCGGGCGCCGCCGATGGAGACCCGTTCGTTCATCAGCGTGGTCTGCGCGACCTTCCAGCCCTCGCCGATCGCGCCGAGCCGGTGGGCGTCGGGGATCCGGACGTCGGTGAGGAAGACCTCGTTGAACTCGGCCTCGCCGGTGATCTGGCGCAGCGGCCGTACCTCGACACCGGGGGCGGTCATGTCGCAGAGGAAGTAGCTGATGCCCTGGTGCTTGGGCAGGTCGGGGTCGGTGCGGGCGAGGAGGATGGCCCAGCGGGCGAGATGGGCGCTGGACGTCCACACCTTCTGGCCGTTGACGATCCAGTCGCCGGAGTCCGGTGGGGCGTCCGCGGCAGCGTCTTCGCGTACCGCGCGGGTACCGAGCGCCGCCAGGTCGGAGCCCGCGCCGGGTTCGCTGAAGAGCTGGCACCACACCTCCTCGCCGACCCACAGGGGCCGCAGGAAGCGCTCCCGCTGTTCCCGCGTGCCGTACCGCAGGATGGTCGGCGCCGCCATGCCGAGGCCGATGCCGATGCGCCGGGGATCGTTGTCGGGCGCGCCGGCGGCGGCGAGTTCGGTGTCCACGACGGCCTGGAGGGAACGGGGCGCGTCGAGTCCGCCGAGCCCGGCCGGGTAGTGCACCCAGGCGAGTCCGGCGTCGAAGCGCGCGGTGAGGAAGTCGGTGCGTCCGGTGGTGGCCGGTGGGTGCTCGGCGATCAGCTTCCGTGTACGGGACCGGAGTTCGGCGGCGTCGGTCATCGGGGCGCGCCCTCCGGGAGGACGACGATCCGGCCGGTGGTGGTGCCGTCGGCCACGCGCTGCACGGCGTCGGCGCCGTCCTTCATCGCGACCCGCTCGCTGATGAGCGGCCTGATCGCGCCCCGGGCCGCGAGCGCCGTCAGCTCCTCGTGGCAACGCGCCACGGCGGAGGGGTCCTTGGTGTTGTAGAGACCCCAATGGAGCCCCATGATCGTGTAGTTCTTCACCAGCGCGTGGTTGAGGGCGGGGCTCGGGATCGTCCCGCTCGCGAAGCCCACGACGACGATCCGGCCCTCGAAGGCGACACTCCTGGCGGACGCGGTGTACGCGTCGCCGCCCACCGGGTCGTAGACGACGTCCGCGCCCCGGCCGCCGGTGGCCTCCTTGACCGCGGCGACGATGTCGTCCGTACGACGGTCGATCACGACGTCGCACCCCATCTCCCGGGCCACCGCGGTCTTGTTGCGGCCCCCGGCCACCCCGATGACGGTGGCCCCGGCCGCCTTCCCGAGCTGTACGGCGGCGCTGCCGACGCCGCCGGCCGCGGCGTGTACGAGCAGGGTCTCCCCCGGCTGGATCCCGGCCCGCCGGTGCAGGGCGAACCAGCCCGTCTGGTAGCCGATGTGCAGGGCGGCGGCCTCGGCGTCGTCCAGCGTGCCGGGCGCGGGCAGCAGCGCCGCCTCGTCGGCCACGACGTACTGGGCCAGACCGCCGTTCGGCAGCTCCGGGGTGGCGATGACGCGGCGTCCGTCCTCGGTCTCGCCGCAGATCTCCACGCCCGGGGTGAAGGGCAGCGGCGGCCGTACCTGGTACTGGCCCCGGCAGAGCAGGGCGTCCGGGAAGTTGATGTTCGCCGCCCTGACGCGCAGCCGGACCTGTCCGGCGCCGGGGACCGGAGGCTCGACCTCTTCGAGGCGCATCACCTCCGCGGGCTCGCCGTTCCTGTGCACGCGCCATGCCAGCATTCGGGCCTCCACACACGGGGTCGGTACCACGTCCCTGGGCATACTAAGCGGTCGCTTGTCGCACTGGGAACAGCCCGCTCAGGACGTCTTCGGCCGCGCCCGCACATGCATGCGCTCACCCTGCGGACCGAAGAGGCTCAGGAACTCCACCGGCGCGTCCCCGGCCGGGCCGAACCAGTGCGGGACGCGCGTGTCGAACTCGGCCGCCTCTCCCGGGCCCATCACCACATCGTGATCGCCGAGCCGCAGCCGCAGCCGCCCGGAGAGGACGTACAGCCACTCGTACCCCTCGTGGGTCCGCCGCTCCCCGTCCTGTTCCGGTGAGTTCACGGCCACCACCTTGTACGCCTGGAGGCCGCCCGGCTGGCGGGTGAGCGGCAGCATCGTACGGCCGGCGCGCACGATCGGCTTGGAGCGGATCCGGGGGTCCCCCACCTCCGGCGCGCCCACCAGTTCGTCCAGCGGCACCTGATGGGCACGGGCGATGGGCAGCAGCAGTTCGAGGCTGGGCCTGCGGTGGCCCGACTCCAGCCGGGACAGAGTGCTCACGGAGATGCCGGTGGCGGTGGAGAGGGCACCCAGGGTGGCCCCGCGCTCACGCCTGATCCGGCGCAGCCGGGGTCCCACCTGGTTCAGCACGTCGTCGAGCGGGGATTCTTCGTCGTCCATCCGTACATTGCAGAAACAGCACAGCCATTTGTCAATCCGGCACCCCTCGCCCGGAGCCGAGGACGCTCGTCCGGCGCCGCTCAGCCGGGTCCGCTCATCTCTTCACGGAAGCCCGGCGCGACGCTTTCCGCGCCGTCCGGGAAGAGCGGTACGGGCCGGATCCTTCGCAGATACGCCTCGGCCTGCCAGATCGCCTCACGCGCCGTGCGCTGCCCCATGAGGACGCAGAGGGTGTACGCCACGTCCTCGAACCGTCTGCGGGTGGTCTCGTCCAGCGGATCGGCGAGCACCAGCCGTTCCCAGGCCCGGTAGCGGGCCAGGAGATCGGCGACAAGATGTCTGTCCGGCAGCAGCATGTCCACCACCTCCGCTTCCGGGGACCGCCCTTCGCGCGCAGCGTCGCACCGTCCCCTGTCGCCATTCTGCCCCCGCGGCGGCGCATCCGCGCGACGAGTCCCCCGCGCTCAGTCCTCGCCGCGCGCCAGGGCCAGCAGCCGGTCCAGGACGCGGGGCCCGCCCGCGCGTACCCCGTCGTGCTCGAACTCGTCGGTGACCCAGGTGCGCAGGCCGCGGATCGCGCGCGCCGTGCGCAGCGAGTGCTCCGTGTCGACGTACATGTCGTCGTGGTAGACGGCGGCGGCGACGGGCACCTCGTTGGCTGCCAGCCGGGCCGTGTCGTACAGGGCGGGCCAGTCGGTGCGGGCGGCGAACAGCTCGGCGGTCTCGCGCAGGGGGCGCAGCGCCGGGTCGTTGTCGAAGTGCCAGGGGTGGACGGACTCGCCCGTGAAGTAGAGCGGGCCTTCCCCCGCGAGGGACTTGGCGGGGTCGAACCGGGCGAACTCGCCCCGTACCCGCTCGGCGGCCCAGTCGGTGGCCCGGCCGCCCTGCGCGTAGATCGCCTCGTGGACCAGGGCGTACAGCGGGTGTCCGGCGAAGGAGAGGGACAAGGCCACGTTCTCCTGGAAGGCGTCGGAGAGGACGGGGCCCTTGGGCGTACGGACGAAGGCGTTCTCCAGCAGGTAGTGGAGCTGGTGGCTGCCGTCCCCGCCGCCGAGCAGGATGCCGAGGGACTGGAACGCCTCGGGCGTGAGGGTGTAGCCGCCGGGCAGGACCGGCCGGTGCTCGGCCACGTACCGCGCGACGGCACGGGCCCGCTCGATGTCCTGGGGGTAACGGGCGTAGTGCGCCTCCACCTTGCGCGCGATCCGCGGGTACGCGGCGCGGTAGACCTCGTCCGCGGTGGCGTGCAGGGACGGCAGTCCGCCGGTGATCAGTACGGTGTCCAGGCCCTCGGGGGCGGTGCTGAGGTAGTGCGTGGCGCAGAAGCCGCCGAAGCT
This sequence comes from Streptomyces sp. NPDC059092, assembly GCF_042756365.1. Lineage (NCBI taxonomy): Bacteria > Bacillati > Actinomycetota > Actinomycetes > Kitasatosporales > Streptomycetaceae > Streptomyces > Streptomyces sp. NPDC059092. Next base: position 42,597 of record NZ_JBHZEJ010000040.1, on the reverse strand, counting down.
CTGGCCGAGTACGGTCCAGGGGGCGCCGCCGGTCAGCAGGGGGCGGATGGTCTCGCAGTCGCGGACGATGGAATCGGCGCGGAAGTGGGCGAGGTGGTCGGCCTGTTGCCTGGGTCCGCCGTGCAACGGGAGGGTCTGCCGGTTGACGGGCGTGGAGAGGCCGGTGCCGCGCTGGTCGAGCAGGAGCACCCGGAACTCCGTCAGGGCGCGGCCGAGCCAGGCCTGTCTGCCGATGAACCGGCGTGCGCCGAAGCCCGGTCCGCCCTCCAGGTACAGCAGCCAGGGCAGGTCGGCGCCGGCCCGCGCGCTCGACACGGCCTCGCGTGCGAACAACTCGATCCGCTCGCCCCCGGGATCGGCGTGGTCCAGCGGGACCGTGAAGCGGTGGTCGGTGAGGACGACGCCGGGCTGACGGTAGCTGGTCAAGGGGGCTCCTGTTCTCGATCGCCCCCGGGCGGGGCGGTCACACCACTGGGGCAGGCACGCCGGACATTTCAGCACACCGGTGGCGGGCGTCCCTGCCCGCCCCGGTGGATACGGGCCGGGCACGGAACGTGTTCACCCGGGGACGGCCTCGGACGGTCGCGGCCCGGTGTGCGCGGAGGACCGGCCGGTCCTAGCGTGAGGGGATGATCCGGTTCGAGCAGGTCGGCAAGGTCTACCCGGACGGTACGGCCGCCGTGGACGACCTGTCCTTCGAGGTGCGCGAGGGCGAGCTGGTGACACTGGTGGGGCCCTCGGGGTGCGGCAAGACGACCACGATGATGATGGTGAACCGGCTGATCGAGCCGACCTCGGGACGGATCTTCGTCGAGGGCCGGGACATCTCCGGGGTCGACCCGGTAGCGCTGCGTCGCCGGATCGGCTATGTCATCCAGCAGGTCGGGCTCTTCCCGCACCGTACGGTCCTCGACAACACCGCGACCGTCCCCGCGCTGATCGGCTGGAAGAAGGCGCGGGCGCGCGAGCGGGCCGCTGAACTGCTCGACCTGGTGGGGCTCGACCCGGCGACGTACGGTCCGCGCTACCCCGCGCAGCTCTCGGGCGGTCAGCGCCAGCGGGTCGGGGTGGCGCGCGCCCTGGCCGCCGATCCGCCGGTGCTGCTGATGGACGAGCCGTTCGGCGCGGTGGACCCGGTGGTGCGGGAGCGGCTGCAGAACGAGTTCCTGAAGCTCCAGGCGACGGTACGCAAGACGGTGCTGCTGGTGACCCACGACATCGAGGAGGCGGTACGGATGGGCGACCGCATCGCGGTGTACGGGGAGGGGCGCATCGAACAGTTCGACAGTCCCGGCGCCGTCCTGGGCACCCCGGCGACCCCGTACGTGGCCCGGTTCGTCGGCGCCGACCGAGGGCTGAAGCGGCTCTCGGTGACCACGGTCGAGCCGGCCGACCTGGAGCAGCCGCCGGTCGCCAGGACCGGCGAGCCCGCGCGGGACGCGGCGGCGCGGATGCGCGCGGAGGGGGCCCGCTGGGCGGTGGTGCTGAACGACGACGGCGAGCTGCACGGCTGGATCGCGGCCGACGCGCCGGCCCGCGCGGGGGTGGACGGGGCGGAGCCCGGTTCGGTGGGGGACCACGCCCGGCGGATGGAGGCGTGGGTGCCGCTCGGCTCGCCGCTGAAGCAGGCGTTCAGCGAGATGCTGCAGCACGACGCGGGGTGGGTGGCGGTGCTGGAGGGCGCGCGCTTCGCGGGGGTGCTGACCCCGGCGAAGCTCCACGAGGCGCTGCGCCGCTCGGTCGACGCGGACGCGCAGGGCATCGGTCGGGGCGAGGTCGACTTCGACTCGGTCTCGGACGCCTAGCTGCTCGTTCACGGGTGGGTGGTGCGGCGGACCGAGCACCGCCCGTCGACCGAGGTGGCCCTGAAGGGGGCAGGACCGCGCTCGGCCTGGGAACCGCTGCTCGGCGTCATCGCGGACGGCCTCTCCCACAACGAGATCGCCGCGACCCTCCTGATCGGCCAGGAGAACGTCAAGGCCTTCGTCTCCCGGGTCGCGGCCGCGCTCCAGGCTCCGCGACCGTCTCCACGCGGTCGTCCACGCCTACCGCCACGGCCTGGTGACCTGCCCCCGCCGCGCGGGCCTCACCGGCGGGGCGGCCGGTGCCTGAGCGCCCGTCCGGGCGCCGGCACACCGCCGCCGTGCGGCAGGGCGGGATCGCGCTCTTCTGCGAACCACTGTCCGGTCGTACCGTGTGATCATCCGTTGCCCCTGAGTGATTCAGCCGACCGAGGTGGTCCCGCATGCCCCAGCCCGATCTGCCCCTCGACCAGCTCCGCGCCTACCGGAGCACGTCCGAGGAGCCCGAGGACTTCGACCAGTTCTGGGCGAAGACCCTCGCCGAGACGCGCGGCCACGCTCTCGACGTACGTTTCGAACCGGTCGCGACGGCGCTGACGACGCTGGACGTCTTCGACGTGACCTTCGCCGGATTCGGCGGCCATCCCGTCAGGGGCTGGCTCGTCCTGCCGGCCGGGACCCGCGAGCCGCTGCCCGTGGTGGTGGAGTACATCGGGTACGGCGGCGGCCGCGGGCTGCCGCACACCCATCTGCTCTGGGGTTCGGCCGGCTTCGCGCACTTCGTGATGGACACCCGGGGGCAGGGCGCAGGATGGAACGGCGGCGACACCCCCGACCCGGTGGGCAGCGCCTCCTCCTACCCCGGCTTCCTGACCCGGGGCGTCGAGGACCCGCACGACTACTACTACCGGCGGCTGTTCACCGACGCGGTGCGCGCCGTGGAGGCGGCGCGGGCCCACCCGTTGGTCGACGCCTCGCGCACGGCGGTCGCCGGCGCCAGCCAGGGCGGCGGGATCACCCTGGCGGTGGCCGGTCTGATACCGGATCTGACGGCGGTGGCGCCGGACGTGCCGTTCCTCTGCGACTTCCCCCGGGCGACGACCATCAGCGCCCGTCATCCGTACCGTGAGGTGGGGCTCTACCTGAAGACCTACCGGGGCCGGACGGATCAGGTGTGGCGGACGCTCAGCTACTTCGACGGGGTGCACTTCGCGGCGCGCGGCCGGGCCCCCGCGCTGTTCTCGGTGGCCCTGGAGGACGAGACCTGCCCGCCGTCGACGGTGTTCGGCGCCTTCAACGCGTACGGACACGAGGACAAGGCGATCGAGGTGTACGACTTCAACGACCACGAGGGCGGCGGCGCGTACCAGCAGGCCGCCCAACTGGCCTGGCTGCCGCAGAGGTTGACGGGCCGGCTGACAGGCTGACGGAGCGGCGGGGCGCCGTGGGCGGCCGGAAGCAGCTTCCGTGACTCCAGATAGCTCCTGGCGACGTCCTCGGGCAGCCGCCGCCAGCCGTCCACCCGCTGGTTCATGACGGCCAGATCCGCGGTCGTCAGTACGGTGTTCAGCCGGTCCAGGGCTTCGGTGACGCCGTGCGCGCCGGCCCTGGCGCGGTTGACGACGGGCACGATGTTGTCGGCGTTCTGCAGGTGCTTGTCGTCCGCGAGCAGCACCAGGCCGAACCGGCCGAGCGTCGCGTCGGTGGTCGTGGTCAGCACCATCTGGTCCTGGCCCCGCTGGACGGCCTGTTTGGCCGGGGTGGTGCCGACGCCCTTGGGGTCGATGCCGGTGATGTCGATCCCGTACGTCTTCCTCAGCCCCGGCGCGCAGTACGGGCGCCGTACGCACTCGTCCCCGGCGGCGAGCCGTACGGGCAGCCGGGAGCGGCCCAGGTCGCTCAGGGTCCTGAGGTGGTGCTTCCTGGCGTAGGAGGCGGCGACGGCGAAGACGTTCTGGTCGACCGCCCGGCCGGGGTCGAGGACGGTGAGCCCGCGCGCCGAGGCGAGGGTGCGCAGCGCCCTCATCGTCGTCGCCAGGTCGGGCGAGCCGACCGGCCGGGCGTCGGGGCCGTGGGCCTTGGCGTTCAGCCAGTCGGCGAAGGTCGCCGCGTACTCCGGCACGACGTCGATCCGGCCGCTCTCCAGGGCCGGTTCGTAGAGCTCCCGGTTGGTGACCGAGAGGATCCTGGCGTGGTATCCGGCCCGCTCCAGCAGGAGCGCGTACAGCTGGGCCAGCAGGTCGCTCTCGGTGAAGCCCGCCGTCCCGATGGTGAGGTGCTCGGCTCCGCCCGGCGGGGCGGTGACGGCGCCGCGGTCCTCCAGGGACGGCCCCGTGGTGCAGGTGGCGGTCGCCAGGAGCAGGGCGCCGCAGACGGCGGCGGTACGCAGTGGTCTCATCCGGCGCCGCCCCTCACCCACCTCGGCCCCAGCCGCAGCGCCGCTTCGAACGCCCCCTCCACCAGCAGCGCGAGCAGGGCGACGAGGACGGCGCCCGCCACCACCTGGGCCGTGTCCGCGAGGTTGAATCCCGCGGTGATGATCCGGCCCAGTCCGCCGCCGCCGATCAGGGCGGCCAGCGTCGCGGTCGCCACGAGCTGGACGGCGGCGATCCGTACGCCCGTGAGGATCAGCGGCAGCGCGAGCGGCACCTCGACCCGGCCGAGGCACTGGCGCGCGGTCATCCCCATGCCCCGGGCGGCCCTGACGACATCACGGTCGACGCCCCGCATCCCGACGTAGGCGTTGGTGAGCAGGGGCGGGATCGCGAAGAGGACCAGCGCGATGATCGTCGGCCACTGTCCGTACGCGCCGATGGGGGTGAGGAGCAGCAGTACCAGCACGGCGAAGGTGGGGACGGCGCGGCCCGCGTTGGAGATGTTGACGGCGAGGGCGCCGCCCTTGCCGAGGTGGCCGAGGACGAGCGCGACGGGCAGGGCGAGCGCGCAGCTCAGGGCGAGGCAGACGAAGGTGAGGCAGAGGTGTTCGACGAGCCGGTTGGCGATGCCGTCGGTGCCCGGCCAGTGGGCGGGGCTGGTGAGCCAGGCCCAGGCCGCGGTGAGGGTGTTCACGCGGGGGCCCGCCGGGTCCAGGGGGTGAGCCGGCGCTGGAGCAGGAGGAGGGCCACGTCTGCGGCGACGGCGATGAGGACGCACAGCACGGAGGCGGTGAGCACCTGCGCCTTGAAGAAGGTGTTCATCCCGGCGTAGACGAGGTTGCCGAGTCCGCCGTGTCCGACGATGGCGCCGATGGTGACGAGGGAGACGGCGGAGACGGTCGCGATACGCAGCCCGGCCAGGGCGGCGGGCAGGGCGAGCGGCAGTTCGACGGTGAGCAGCAGCCGGAGCGGGCCGTACCCCATGCCGCGGGCGGCCTGCCGGGTCTCCTCGGGGACGCCGTGCAGTCCGGCGAGGATGTTCCGTACGAGCAGGGTCAGCGAGTAGAGCACGAGCCCGGCGACGACGAGTGACGCGGACAGTCCGTAGAACGGCAGCAGCAGCGAGAACATGGCGAGCGACGGAATGGTGTAGAGGACGGTCGTGACGCCGAGCACGGGGGCCGCCGCCATCTTCCAGCGCCGGGCTGCGAGCGCGAGGGGTACGGCGATGACCAGGCCGATCAGGACGGCGGCGAAGGTGAGCTGGAGGTGCTGGAGCACCGCGTCCCACAGGATCGCGCGCCGGCTGGAGAGATAGGCGCCGCAGATCCACTCGTTGCGCGCGAGGCAGTCGTCCGGGGGCGCGGTCACCTGTCCATTGGAGCGCCGCCGGGCGCCGTGCGCGCGCCGTGCTGGACCGTACGGGTGGACGTGGCACGTCCGCGTGGGGTGGGCGGAGCCTCCTGTGGGGGTCGCCGGGGGGCGGGCCGCAGGGACGTTCCGCCTGGCCCCAATTCGCCTGAATGACAAGGATGTTGCGTGGGATCACCCGGAAATAGCTCTTACGGGTGAACTGAAAGGAATTATTTGGGTGTGACGCTGATCGTCATGGCATGCTCCGTTCAATCAGGGCTACTCGCCATCTGTCTCGGCCCATGAGGAAGTGCCGCGATGACTCCTTCGGACTCCGTGCGAACCTGTCCGGTCCGTCATGACAACGCTCTGGAACCCGACCCCTTCATGACCCGGATGCGGACCGAGGCACCGGTCGCCCGGGTCCGTATGCCCTACGGAGAGGGCGACTGCTGGCTGGTCACCCGGTACGCGGACGTCCAGACCGTCACCTCGGACCGGCGGTTCAGCCGGGCCGCGCTGATCGGCAGGGACTTCCCGCGGATCACCCCCGCCCCCATCGCCCAGTCCGAGGCGATCAATCTCATGGACCCGCCCACGCTCAACCGGGTGCGCCGGCTGATCATCAAGGCGTTCACCACCCGTCAGGTCGAGGAGCTGCGGCCCTGGACGCAGCGGAGCGTGGACGCGCTGCTCGACGAGATGGCCGAGGGGGGCGCGCCGGGCGACGTGGCCGCCGCGCTCGCCGACCGGTTACCGCTGATGTCGATCTGCGAACTGCTCGACATACCTGTGGCGGACCGGCGCCAGTTGCGTGGCTGGGCCATGGCGATGATGTCCATGAACGCCGCGGACCGCGACTCCGCGGTCGGCGCGAAGGCGGGGCTGCGGGCGTACTTCACGGAGCTGACGGCGGCGCGCCGGCGCGCTCCGGGGGACGATCTCATCAGCGCCCTCGCCACCGCCCGGGTGGGCGACGAGATGCTCGACGAGGCCGAACTGGCCGTCCTGGCGATGCTTCTGGTCGTCACCGGTCACGACACCACCACGTACGAGATCAGCAACATCGTCTTCACGCTGCTGACCCACCCAGCGCAACTGGCCCAGTTGCGGGCCCGCCCCGAGCTGCTGCCCCGGGCCGTCGAGGAGTTGCTGCGGTACATCCCGTTCCGCCAGGGGGTCGGCATCCCGCGCGTGGCCCTGGAGGACGTCGAGTTCGACGGTGTGACCGTCAAGGCGGGCGACACCGTCCACGTCTCCTACCTGACGGCCAACCGCGACGACCTCGCCTACGAGCGCCCCGACGAGCTGGACTTCGAGCGGGAGAGTCCCGCCGCCCACATGGCCTTCGGGTACGGCAGCCACCACTGCCTGGGGGCCCATCTCGCGCGGATGACCCTCCAGGTCGCCGTCGGCACGCTGTTCACCCGGTTCCCCGCGCTGCGGCTGGCCGTTCCCGAGGACGAGGTGCGGTGGAACACCGACTCCATCTGGCGCTATCCACTCGCTCTTCCGGTCGCGTGGTGAGGAGCTGACATGGCAACCCTGTGCAGACCGGCGATCGCCGTGCCCGAGCACGTCATCACCCGGGAACAGACCCTGGAGTTCGCGCGCACCCTGCACGCCGGGCATCCGCAACTCCCGCTGGCCCTGCGGCTGATCGGCAACACCGGGGTGCAGACCCGGCATCTCGTCCAGCCGATCGAGGACACGCTCAAGCACCCCGGCTTCACGGCCCGCAACGCCCTCTACGAGACCGAGGCCAAATCGCGGCTCCCCGAGGTCATCCACCGGGCACTGGACCACGCGGAACTGACGCCCCGCGACATCGACATGATCGTGTATGTGTCGTGCACCGGCTTCATGATGCCCTCGATGACCGCCTGGCTGATCAACGCCATGGGGTTCAGATCCGTCACCCGCCAACTGCCCATCGCCCAGCTAGGCTGCGCCGCCGGCGGCACCGCCATCAACCGGGCGCACGACTTCTGCCTCGCGTATCCGCGGGCGAACGTACTCATCGTCTCCTGCGAGTTCTGTTCGCTCTGCTACCAGCCGGAGGACCTGGGCGTCGGCAATCTGCTCTCCAACGGGCTCTTCGGGGACGCCGTCGCCGCCGCCGTCGTCCGCGGTGAGGGCGGGGCGGGGGTACAGCTCGCGCAGAACGGCTCGCACCTCGTGCCCGGCACCGAGGAGTGGATCTCGTACGCCGTCCGGGACACCGGATTCCACTTCATGCTCGACAAGCGGGTCCCCGGCACGATGTCCATGCTCGCCCCCGCCATGCGGGACATGGCGGAGCCGTTCGGCTGGGACATCTCCGACCTGGACTTCTACATCGTCCACGCGGGCGGGCCCAGGATCCTGGACGACCTGAGCAAGTATCTGATGCTGCCGTCGGAGACCTTCCGCTACAGCAGGGCCACCCTCACCGAGCGCGGAAACATCGCCAGCGCGGTCATCTTCGACGCGCTGGACCGGCTCTTCGAGGACGGCGGCGTGGCGCCGGGGGGCCGCGGGCTCATCGCGGGCTTCGGTCCCGGCATCACCGCGGAGATCTCCCTCGGCCGCTGGACCCGGCCGGACACCGACCCGCTGGTGCCCTGCCACGGAAGCGCCCCCAGGAGCGCGGTGTGAGCGCCCGGGAGATCCGGGCGGCCCGTCCCGTACGGCCCCGGCTCTCCCCGGCAACCGCGCGCCTCTCGCCGTCACACGCCTGCGGCGACCTCCCCGACGGGCCGGTCCTGTGCCCGCCCGTCGGGGAAATTCCCTAGTGGGAGAAGCGGGGCAGCCACTTCACCTGGTAGTCCGCGTGGTGGGCGTGTTCCGCCGCCATCTGACGGACCACGAAGCCCAGCCCCACCGAGCGGCCGGAGGCGAAGCCGTCGTCGGGGCGGTCCACGTCCAGGGCCGCGACCTCCGCGTACTCGTCGAGCAGCACCCGGCTCGTCTCGATGCGCCGCAGGGTGTACGCCGGATCCTGACGGGCGATGTGACGGTCGTACCCGTGGGTGCGCAGGCTGAACGCGATGCTGCCGGTGCGGTCGTGGATCTCACCGGGCTGCTCGGGCGGGCACCGCCAGGAATCGCCGCCGGCCTCGCGCGCGGCCCGCTCTTCCTCATCGAGGCGTGCCCGCACGAACGCCATCAGTCCAGCGTTGTGGTCTGTCATCTGGTTCCGGTCCTTCTGGCCATGACGGATCCGCTCCGGGGTGTGCCCGTGCCGGGTCCGTTCCACTCGTCCCGCAGAGCATGCCGCACTTCGCGGGCCTCCCGCTGCACGGTCCACCCCGGGCGCACGCCCAGCACGGAACTGCGGGCGGGAAGAGACCCGAGGGACGGACCCTCATGTCCATGGGACGGCCCGGCTGTCACCCGTACGAGGTCGGCCTAAGCCGGTGACCGGCCCGCGCCACGGGTAGCTACCTGACGTACACGCATCGTGACTCGACGGCGACCGTGGCGGGTCGGCCGGGGCTGGAGTGTGATGGACCCGCAGGAGAGCGTCAGCGGCACCCTGGCCGTACCGGGAGCCAGGCTCCACTACGAAGTGCGCGGCCGGGGGCCGCTGCTGATACTCATGGCGGGCGGCAACTCGGACGCGGACGTGTTCGGGGACCTGGCCGCCGTGCTCGCCGCCGGCCATCGCGTCCTCTCGTACGATCCGCGCGGCAACTCGCGCAGTGTGCTCGACGGACCGCCCGCCGACCAGCGGATCGACGTGCACGCGGACGACGCCTACCGGCTGCTGGACGCGGTGGCCGCGCCGGGCGAGACGGCATCGGTGTTCGGAAGCTGCTCGGGCGGGCTCACCGCGCTCGAACTGACGCTCCGCCACCCGGACAGGGTCGGATCCGTGATCGTGCACGAGCCGCCGTCGCTGGGCCTGTTGCCGGACGCCGAGGGACACCTGGCGTTCATCGAGGAGGTCCACGCGGTGTTCCGCCGGGAGGGGGCCGGGGCCGCGATGGCGAAGTTCAGCGCTCTCTTCGGCGGCCGGTCCGCGCCCGCGCTGCCCGAGGCGCAGGACAACAGCGCGTTCTTCCTGGCGCACACGGTACGGCCGTTCAGCCACTTCATACCCGACGTGGCGGCGCTCGCGCCGATGGCGACGCGTATCGCGGTCGCGGGCGGCCGGGAGTCGCGGACGCATGTGGCGCGCCGGCCCGCGGTCGTACTCGCCGAGCGGCTGGGGCGGGAGCTGGTGGAGTTCCCCGGCGGTCACTCCGGTTACGCGAAGTGGCCGGCGGAGTTCGCCCGGCTGCTCCTCGACGTGTTCGCCGCGCTGCCCACCGGCCGGGGGCGGGCACCGTGCGGATCGTGATGGGGGCGCAGAACTGCGGCTTCGGCCCGGCCGCCGAACTCGTCGCGGTCTCCCGGCTGCTCCCAGGCCATCACCGGGTGTTCGTGGGGGACGGCGTGGCGGCCTCGTTCGCGCACCGCAACGCGGACGCCTTCGACGTCATCCACGAGATGTCCAGGTCGGAACCGGTACAGGCCGCCGCTCTCGGCGCCCTCCTCGACGCCTGCGACCAGGTCGTCTCGGTCATGGACGCCGACATGGCCCTGCGCGCCGTCGTGGCGGGCCGGCCCGTCGTCATGGTCGACAGCCTCTTCGGCTTCTGGCGGGCGGAGCGCCCCCTCGCCACGATCGGCGTGCTCTGCGCGGATCTGCCGCGCTCCTCCTTCGCCGCCGCGGACCGGCATCTCGCCGCGCTCTCCCCGCACGAGCGCGTGCTCGCGGCGCATCTGCTCGCCCGGCACAGTGTGGTCCAGAACTTCCCGGGCGTCGCCGAGCGCACGGCGGGGTTCGCCGCCCTCGGTACCCGCGCGGTGACCCATCTGTCCGGGCCGGTCATCGACCTGGCCGGGGTGCGCGACGTACCGCGCGGCGGCGCACCGGAGTACGACCTGCTGATCAACATCGGCGGGTTCAAGAATTTCCTGCTGGACTTCGACGTCAACAACGACTACCTGCGCCTGCTCGACCGGTGGATTCCCGACCTGCTGCGCGACTGGCCCCGATTCCGGCGCGTCCTGGTCTGCGGCGGCCCCTTCGGCGGGCGCCGCGAACGGAGCTACGAAACCGCCGGAGGGCGGGCCGACTGCCGTCTCCTGCCACAGCGCGCACTGCTGCGGCAGGTCGCACACGTCCCTCACTACCTCATGGCGCCGGGGCTCACGGCGCTCCACGAGGCACTGGCGCTCGGCCGGCTGCCGCTCGGGCTGCACGAGCAGCACTACGCGCACGTCTTCACCGTACGGCGGCTCGGCGCCACCCTCTTCGGGCAGGCGGCAGGGCGGTTCGCGGATGTGCTGCCGCGCCAGCGGATACCCGAGGACGACGCCGCCGGAACCGCGGCCCTCGTGAAGATCGCCGCCCGGGTGCGTACCGACGACACCCTCTACGCGCTGTTCCGGCGCACGCTCAACGAGCGGATCGAGCGGTACGTCGCACTCACCCCGGCGCAGCGACGCCACGGCGTCGAGGAGTTGCGGAACGTCCTCGGCGGTCCACCGCTCCCCTCGGTACTGGCCACGATCTTCGGGGACGGAGGGAGGTGACCCCGGTCGTCGTGGGGGCGGAGGGAGGTGACCCCGGTCGTCGTGGGGGCGGAGGGCGGGGCGCGGGTGGGGAATTCCTTTGCGCCGCCGCCCCGTGCGGTTCCAGACTGTGCCGGTGCTGATCCGACGCGAGAACCCCGCAGACCACGCTGCCGTACGGGCCGTCACCACGGCCGCCTTCGCGACGCCGGAGCGGCCGGAGCCCGTGGAGGCGCCGCTCCTCGACGCGCTGCGCGGCTGCGACGACTGGCTGCCGGCACTGTCGCTCGTCGCCGTCGGAGACCGGGACGTGGACGAGGAAGGCCGGTCGGGGCGGGTCGTCGGGCATGTGGTGTGTACACGCGGGTGGGTCGATGGCGCCCCTGCCCTGCTCCTCGGTCCGCTCAGCGTGCACCCCGGCCATCAGCGGCGGGGCGTCGGACTGGCGCTCGTCCACTCCGTGCTCGGCGCGGCGGACGCCCTCGGTGAACCGCTGGTCGCGCTGCTGGGCAGCCCCGCGTACTACGGCCGGTACGGCTTCCGGACCAGCACGGAGTACGGGATCGTGCCGCCCGAGCCCTCGTGGAACGCGTACTTCCAGGTCCGTACGCTGACCGCGTACCGGGAAACGCAGCGGGGCACCTTCCGGCTCGCCGAGCCGTTCGACCACATCTGACTCCGGCCGCCCTGTCGGACCCGGGGCCCGGTGAGCGCGCGGAAGGAACGGCCCCCGGTTCAGCCCCTGGGCGGATCCAGCAGGGCCCTGGAGCGGGGGCCACGATGAGACACCGCCCCGGACCACAATCGGGCCTTGCTTGGCTGGACTTCACCGCAACCCTCACGGCGGGACACTGATCATCGACGGCCCTCGTCTCCCTCTCCCCTCTGCCCGCCCAGTTCACCGACGCCCCCTCAAGGGCGCCTGGGACGCGGCCCGTTCTTCTCACCGCCCGTTTCCCGTCCACCGCCGCCGGAGGCCGGTGGCGCGCCTCGCCCACCGCCGCTGACCACGCACAACGCCGCATCGGGCGGCCGACAGGACCGGCACGGCCACCGACCACCCCATCGGCAGGACCGGCCGGAGGCGCCCGGATGACGGGGCCGCTGGGCGGACACGCGCGGAGCCGCCCGTTCCGCGGCGGGGGCCGTGACCAGTGTTCCGCCGTGCGACGCGACCGGTGGCGTAGCTGATGGAAGGCCATATTCCGGCCGTTGCCGCAGGTTGACACGGAAGTGGCCGCCCCAGCAGCATGCGTGATGCCACCGAGGCCTCAACGCCGGTGTGCGACCAATCACTTCAAGTCCGGCCTCCGCTTCGGCCTGCCCCGCTCCAGCGCGCGGCGGGCCCACCTCGTGTGGTGCGCCACGCGAGGTGCGGGACCGGATCACGCGCGGCACAAGCAAGATGGAGAAACGCATGGCCAAAACGAGACGTGTCACCGCGCTGCGCCTGCTCGGGGTCGGCGCCGCCGCCCTGGCCTTCACCACCGCCGCGGCCGGCTCCGCGTGGGCCACCGACTGCCCCGGCGGCAAGGGCTGGGACAAGGGCAACCACGGGGGTTACAAGCCCGGTACGGGCGCGGGCACGCCGGTCACCACCGCCGACAAGTGTGAGTTCTCGCTGGACGGCCGTGACTGGTTCTCCCAGATCAAGGTCGACGACATCAGCCTCAAGGCGGCTGATGACGGCAAGGTCCACGTCAAGGTCCGCACCGCCTCCGACGCGGCGAACTGCACGGTCTCGCTCGCCTCGTACCGTACCCACGGCCCCACCTGGGAGACCTCGGGTGAGCAGGTCTTCCACGACTTCGACACCGTCGACATCAAGCAGGGCAGCCAGGACACACTGGACGTGGCCTTCCCCGACGTCGGCTGCTTCGCGCAGGTCGACCTCTACCGCGGCAAGGTCAAGTACGACGGTCTCCAGGACGCGAACGACGGCTTCGAGCACGGCGATCTGCCGATCGGGCCCAGCCGTTCGGTCATCAAGGACAAGCTGATCGCCGCCTGGAACGGCGGCACGAAGAACTGCACCACGCAGCAGATCCCGCCGGCCCCGGAACCCTCCACGAGCGAGTCCACGCCCGAGAAGCCGCCGGCCGAGGCGACGCCTCCCGCCGGCACACCGTCGGAGCCGGCGACGCCGGGCTCGGACACCCCGGCCCCCTCCGCGAGCGAACCGGGCGCCCCCGGCTCGGACACCCCCGCGCCGAGCGCCTCCGAGCCGGCGTCGGATGCCTCCACGCCGTCGAACGCGCCGAGCGCGGCGTCCACCGGCGGTGGCGGCGACCTGGCGGAGACCGGTGGCGGCAATGTCGTCCCGCTCGCCGCGGGCGCGGCCGTGCTGCTGGCCGCCGGTGGCGCGGTCGTGATCGTGACCCGTCGCCGTAAGGCCGTCGCGGGCAACTGACCCGCGGAAGCCGCCTTTCCGCCGTCTCCCCCGCCCCCTCCCGCCTCGGTCTCCGGGACGGAAGGGGGCGGGGGTTTCGCTGCCGGGATCGGAACGCCGCGTTTCACCACGTAAGCCACGCACGGGATCACGGACTCGGAGGCTCAGAGGCCCACAGCGGGTCACCGCTCCCGGGGCGGTGCGGCCGTGGTCGTACGGATGACGAGATGCGGGGCCACCACGGTCTCCCGGCCGGGGGCCGGATCGCCGTCGAGCCGTCCCACCGCCCGCGCGACGGCCTCCCGGGTGAGGCGGGGCACGTCCTGGCCGACGGTGGTGAGGTCGATGTGGGCCAGGCGCGCGAGCCGGCTGTCGTCGAAGCCGACGACGGAGATCTCGCCGGGTACCGCCACACCGGCGCGCAGAAAGGTGTCGAGAACGCCCGTGGCACAGCGGTCGTTGAACGCCAGTACGGCGGTGGGACGGGCCGGGCCGGCCAGCAGGGTACGGGCCGCCGCCGCACCGTCCTCCTCGGTCGGCCCACCGGGCAGGACGTACGTGTGCCTGGCCAGCCCGTGGCGGTTCATGGCGGTGCGGTAGCCGCGCCGCCGGTCGGCCGCGCCGGGGGCCCGCCCGCCGTCGATGTGGGCGACGCGACGGTGGCCGAGCCCCACCAGGTGGTCCACGGCCTGGCGGGCCCCCTCGTCGTCGGCGGTCCGCACCACTTCCACCGTCCCGGAGGGCTGCCGGAGTCTCCTGGCGACGGAGACGACCGGCATCTGGCCTGCGAGTTCCGTCAGCCGCGCGGCGGGAAGCTCAGGACCGAGCAGGATCAGCGCCTCGCAGCGATCGGCGAGCAGCGTCTCCAACGCGTGCTGCTCGCCGCGGCTGGGCGCGACCGCGCTCAGCGCGACCTGGTACCCGGCGGACTCGGCCACACCGTAAATGCCCTCCACCAGGTCGGCGTGGAAGGGGTGCTGGAGTCCGAACTGCACGCCGAGCAGGCGGGTACGGCTGCTGCGCAGCAGGCGCGCCCGGGTGTCGGGCCGGTAGCCGATCTCCCGCGCGGCTTCGAGGACCCGCTCACGGGTGGCGGCGCCGGCGCCCTTGGCCCCGCGCATCACGATGGAGACCAGCGCGGTGGAGACGCCCGCGCGGGCCGCGACATCGGCGAGGGTGGGCCGCTTCCGGTCCCCCGCCGCGGAGATCGGTGGCACGCCTGGCCTCCTCGGTAGACATCTCCCCCGGACGGACGAGCGTAGACCAGAAGGTACGAGCGCCGTCGCGCACTACTGCAACGTTCCAGTTCGGCGGGTCCCGGCCCTTGACAGCCGGGGCGGCGGGCTGGCGTACTGCAACCCGGACTAGAACGTTATAGAAGAAGCGAGGCGGGCGGCGGATGTACACGTTGGCGATCTGCGCCGAGATGGTCTTCCGGGACCTTCCGATCCAGGAGCGGGCACGGCGCGTCCACGACGCCGGTTTCCAGGTCGAGATCTGGGACTGGAGCCGGCACGACCTCGACGCGCTGGCCAGGACCCCGGCCGCCTTCTCGTCGATGACCGGTTACCTCCGCGGCAGCCTGACCGACGAGGACGGGGCGGCGGAGCTGCTCCGTACCGCCGGGGAGTCGGTCAGAGCCGCCGAACACCTGGGCTGCCCGCGGCTGAATCTGCACGGCACCGGTCTGGACGCCGAGGGCCTGCCGGTGACACCGGTCTCGGGTGAGGCCACCGGCCCCATGTGGCTGGCCGCTCTGCGCACGCTCGACAGGATCGCGGAGCTGGGCGAGAGCGCCGGAGTCGTCTTCACACTGGAGAACCTCAACACCGCGGTCGACCATCCCGGCGTGCCGTTCGCCAGGGCCGCCGACACGCTGGCCCTGGTCGCCGCCGTGGACCGGCCGGGCCTGCGGATGAATCTCGACCTCTACCACGCACAGATCGGTGAGGGGAACCTCGTCGAACTGGTGCGACGGGCGCACGGCCTGGGCCTGATCGGCGAGATCCAGGTCGCGGACGTCCCCGGCCGCCACGAGCCCGGGACCGGTGAGATCAGCTATCCGGCCGTCGCCCGCGCCCTCACGGACCTCGGCTACGAGGGCACCGTGGCCATGGAGGCATGGGCCTCCACCGACAGCGACCTGGCCATGGAGCGCTTCCGCGCCGCCTTCACCACCGCCTGACCGCACTCCCCCCGACCACCCGTTCCCGCCCGCGGCCACGGCTCCGCGCCGCCTGATCACCCGCGTACGTACGGAGGAACCGCATGCCCTCTCAGCCACCCCTCGCCGTCGGCCTGATCGGCGCCGGACGGATGGGGTCCTTCCACGCCACGACCCTCGCCCGGCGCATCCCGGCCGTCCGTCTCGCCGCGGTCGCCGATCCCGTACCGGGCGCGGCGCGGCGCCTCGCCGACCGGCTGGACGCCCCCGCCGCGTACACGGACATCGCGGCGTTCCTCGCCGACCCGGAGATCGACGCCGTGGTCATCGCGACCCCGGCCCGCACCCACGCGGATCTCGTCGAGGCGGCGGCGCGGGCGGGGAAGGCGGTCTACTGCGAGAAGCCCATGGCCGTCACCCTCGCGGACGCCGACCGCGCCATCGCGGCGGCGCGCGAGGCGGGCGTGGTCCTCCAGGTGGGCTTCAACCGCCGCTACGACGCCGGTTTCCGCGCCGCCCACGACAAGGTCGCCGCCGGCGCCATCGGCACCCCGCAGCTCCTGCGCTCGCTGACCCGCGACCCGAAGCTGGCCGACCCCGCGCCCATCCCGCCGTGGACGATCTTCCTGGAGACGCTGATCCACGACTTCGACACCCTGCGCTACCTCAACCCCGGTGCCGAGGCCGTCGAGGTCTTCGCCATGGCGGACGCCCTGGTCCGCCCCGACTTCAAGGACCGCGGTCTGCTCGACACCGCCGTCGTCACCCTCCGCTTCGACAACGGCGCCCTCGCCACCGCCGAGGCCAACTTCCAGGCCGTGTACGGATACGACGTACGCGGCGAGGTCTTCGGCTCGGCGGGCATGCTCACCCTGGGCGACATACGCCGTACCCACCTCACGTCCTACGGTCCTGGCGGTGTCAGCGCCGAGAGTGTCGTCTACGACCAGGACCTGTTCCACGACGCCTACGTGGCCGAACTCACCGACTTCACCGACTGCGTACGCACCGGACGCACCCCCGCGGTCACCGGTGAGGACGCCCGCGCCGCGCTGTCCATCGCCCTCGCCGCGATCGAGTCCGTGACCCGCGGCGGCCCGGTCGAGGTGCACCGGCCGGCGGGGTGATCAGGGTCGCGCGACCCAGTCGTACCAGGCCGCCATCCCCTCGCCGGTGGTCGCCGAGACGCTCAGCACGCGCAGGTCCGGGTTGACCGAGCGGGCGTACTTCTCGCACTGCTCGACGTCGAAGTCGACGTACGGGAGCAGGTCGGTCTTGTTGATGATCACGAGGTCCGCGGCGGCGAACATGTACGGGTACTTGAGTGGCTTGTCCGTGCCTTCGGTGACCGAGATGATCACGGCCCGGCTCCGCTCGCCGAGGTCGAAGAGGGCGGGGCAGACCAGGTTGCCGACGTTCTCGACCAGGATCAGCGAGCCCGGCTCCGGTTCCAGCGCCGTGAGGGCGTCCCGCACCATCTCCGCGTCGAGGTGACAGCCGGCGCCGGTGTTGATCTGCACGACGGCGCCGCCCGCCCGTCTGATCCGCTCCGCGTCGAGCGCCGTCTCCTGGTCGCCCTCGATCACCGCGACGGGGCGGTGTCCCGCGAAGTCCCTGAGGGTGCGTTCGAGGAGGGTGGTCTTCCCGGCCCCGGGCGAACTCATCATGTTCACGGCCACGATGCCCCGTTCCGCGAGCCACGAGCGGTTGCGGGCGGCCAGGTCGTCGTTCTTGCCGAGGACCTTCTGTTCGAGGGTGATGGTGGTTTCGCCGTCCTCGGCGTTCCCCCCGACGGCCGACGGGTGGCCCCGTACGGCGGTGTGGTCATGGCCGTGACCGGGGTGAACCCGGTCGTGGCCGTGCGGGTGGGCGTGCGGTACGGCGATCCTCGTCCCGCCGCCCTCACCGCTTCCGCCGACGCAACCGCAGGTACCGCACATGTGGTCAGCCCACTCTCATCGAGACGATCTGCAGCTCCCGCCCCGACGTGATATTCACGTCGGCGCTGCCGCACGGACAAAGCAATACAAGATCGGCCAGGGTGAAGTCCTGCTCACACGCCCGGCAGTGCGCCGTTCCGGGGGTCCGGTCGATCTCCAGGAGCGCGCCTTCGGCGACCGTGCCCGCGGTGGTGAGATCGAAGCAGAACCGCATCGCGTCGGGCACCACGGCGGTCAGCGCCCCCACCCGGATCAGGACGGTACGTACGGGTCTCCCCGCGGCACGCTCGCACACCGCGTCGACCACGCTCTGAGTGATTGACAATTCATGCATCAAAGGCCAGCTTTCCCGTACTCACCCATTCGACCCCGGTCCGACCGGGGCGAAAGGATGGTCACACGGAACAATCTCGTGTTGACAGAACAACGGGGCGGATTCTAGATGGTAGCAAGGTGAGTGTCGCCACCCTCACTGGTATCGGGCGGTCCCATCCCGGAAGGCAGCGGGCTATGCCGACAGAAGCAGCACTGAAAGCGGAGAACACTCTCATCCATGTCCTGTGGATCAATGCGGGGCTGAGTTGCGACGGGGATTCGGTGGCTCTCACCGCCGCCACGCAGCCCAGCATCGAGGAAATCGCGCTCGGCGCGCTGCCGGGACTCCCGCAGGTCGCCGTGCACTGGCCGCTCATCGACTTCGAGTGCGGCCCCGCCGGCGGCGCCGACGACTTCCTCGAATGGTTCTTCAAGGCCGACCGGGGCGATCTGGAACCGTTCGTCCTGGTGGTCGAGGGGTCGATCCCCAACGAGAAACTGCACGAGGAGGGGTACTGGTCGGGCTTCGGCAACGACCCGGCGACCGGACAGCCGATGACCACCAGTGAGTGGCTCGACCGGCTCGCTCCCAAGGCGACGGCGATCGTCGCGGTCGGTACGTGCGCCACGTACGGCGGCATCCACGCCATGGCGGGCAACCCCACCGGCGCCATGGGCGTGCCGGACTACCTGGGCTGGGAGTGGAAGTCCAAGGCGGGAATCCCGATCGTGTGCGTCCCCGGCTGCCCCATTCAGCCGGACAACCTCTCGGAGACGCTCACCTACCTGCTCTACATGGCCACCGACCAGGCCCCTATGATCCCCCTCGACGAGTCGCTCCGTCCGACCTGGCTGTTCGGCCGTACGGTGCACGAGGGGTGCGACCGGGCCGGCTACTACGAGCAGGGCGACTTCGCGACGGAGTACGGGCAGCCCGAGTGCATCGTGAAGCTGGGCTGCTGGGGTCCCACCGTGAAATGCAATGTGCCCAAGCGCGGCTGGATGAACGGAATCGGCGGCTGCCCCAACGTCGGCGGAATCTGCATCGGCTGCACCATGCCGGGATTCCCCGACAAATTCATGCCCTTCATGGACGAGCCCCCCGGCGGAAAGCTCTCCACGAACGCCGTCGGCCTGTACGGCTCGACGATGCGACGCCTGCGGAGCATCACCACGCACACCCTCGACCGCGAGCCCAAATGGCGTACACGCTCCCAGAAACTGACCACCGGCGCCACCCGCACCTGGTAACGCACCGAAAAGGAAGAAAAGGCGGCCTCATGACGACGACGAGCCAGGGCAAAGACGATCTGGTGGAGATGGCGTGGGATCCCATCACCCGTATCGTCGGGAGTCTGGGCATCTACACGAAGATCGACTTCAAGCAGAAGGTCGTCGCCGAGTGCCACAGCACCAGCTCGATCTTCCGCGGCTACTCGGTCTTCATGAAGGGCAAGGACCCGCGCGACGCCCACTTCATCACCAGCCGGATCTGCGGGATCTGCGGTGACAACCACGCCACCTGTTCCTGCTACGCGCAGAACATGGCGTACGGCGTGAAGCCGCCGCACATCGCCGAGTGGATCGTGAACCTCGGCGAGGCCGCCGAGTACATGTTCGACCACAACATCTTCCAGGAGAATCTGGTAGGGGTCGACTACTGCGAGAAAATGGTCGCCGAGACCAACCCCGGCGTCCTCGAACAGGCCCATCGCACCCCCGCGCCGCACGCGGACGCCCACGGGCACCGGACCATCGGCGACATCATGCGCGCGCTGAACCCGTTCACCGGCGAGTTCTACCGCGAGGCGCTTCAGGTCAGCCGCATGACCCGCGAGATGTTCTGCCTGATGGAGGGACGCCACGTCCACCCCTCCACGCTCTACCCCGGCGGTGTGGGCACGGTCGCGACCATCCAGCTCATGACGGACTACATCACCCGTCTCCAGCGCTACGTGGAGTTCATGAAGAAGGTCGTGCCGCTGCACGACGACCTCTTCGACTTCTTCTACGAGGCGCTGCCCGGCTACGAGCAGGTGGGCAACCGCCGTATCCTGCTGGGCTGCTGGGGCTCCTTCCAGGACCCGGAGTACTGCAACTTCGCGTACCGGGACATGACCGCCTGGGGCCGGAAGATGTACGTGACCCCCGGCATCGTCGTGGACGGCAAGCTGGTCACCACCGACCTGGTGGAGATCAACCTCGGCATCCGTATCCTGCTCGGCTCGTCGTACTACAACGACTGGGAGGAGCAGGAGATGTTCGTGACCCACGACCCGCTCGGCAACCCGGTCGACCGGCGGCACCCGTGGAACCAGCACACCAACCCGCAGCCCCAGAAGCGCGACCTGGGGGACAAATACAGCTGGGTGATGTCGCCGCGCTGGTTCGACGGCAAGGACTACCTCGCGCTCGACACCGGCGGCGGGCCGCTCGCCCGGCTGTGGACGACCGCGCTGGCGGGCCTGGTCGACATCGGCTACATCAAGGCCACCGGCAAGAGCGTGCGGATCAGCCTCCCCAAGACCGCCACCAAGGGCCCCGTCGAGTTCGAGTGGCACGTCCCGCGCTGGAGCAACACCATCGAGCGCAACCGGGCGCGCACCTACTTCCAGGCGTACGCGGCGGCCTGCGCGCTGCACTTCGCGGAGAAGGCGCTCGCTGAGATCCGGGCCGGCCGCACCAAGACGTGGGAGAAGTTCGAGGTCCCGGAGGAGGGCGTCGGCTGCGGCTTCACGGAGGCCGTGCGCGGGGTGCTCTCACACCACATGGTGATCAGGGACGGCAAGATCGCCAACTACCACCCGTACCCGCCGACCCCGTGGAACGCGAGCCCGCGCGACACCTACGGCACCCCCGGGCCGTACGAGGACGCGGTGCAGGGCCAGCCCATCTTCGAGGAGAACGACCGGGATAACTTCAAGGGCATCGACATCATGCGTACGGTGCGCAGCTTCGACCCCTGTCTGCCCTGCGGCGTGCACATGTACCTCGGTGAGGGCAAGAAGCTGGAGCTGCTGCACTCGCCCACGCAGTCCGCGGGCAGTGAGTGACGTGGCGGAGCGGCAGTCGGTGGAACAGCACACCACGGAACAGCGCACTACGGAACGGCAGACGCACGGGTCCGCGCCGTCCGAGAGCTGGCGGGCGACCGGAGAACGGATCGACGCCCTGATCTCGGCCGGCGAGGCGGGCGGCCCGGCGGCGCGCGAACGCGGCGAGGAACTGGTCAGGCTGGTCACCGACTTCTACGGCGCCGGACTGGAGCGGCTGCTCGACCTCGTCCACGAGCACGGCGGTCTTGACCGCACAGTGCTGGCCGCCCTGGCCGACGACGAACTGGTGTCCGGCGTGCTGCTGGTCCACGGGCTCCATCCGTACAGCGTGGAGACACGGGTCGAGAACGCGCTGGAGAGCGTACGGCCGTATCTCGGCTCGCACGGCGGCGACGTGGAGCTCATCGGCGTCACGGAGGACGGAGCCGTACGGCTGCGGCTGCTGGGCAGTTGCGACGGCTGCCCGTCCTCCTCCGCCACGCTCGCGCTCGCCGTGCGGGGCGCGGTCGAGGCGGCGGCGCCGGAGATCACCACGATCGAGGTGGAGGAGGCGGCCGGGACACCGGAGGCACCGGGTCCGCTGCTGCCGGTGGACTCGCTGTTCTCCCGGCTGCGCGAAGCGGGTCAGGACGGTACGGACACCGACGCCCCTGGCCCTACCGGCTCCGGCTCCGGCTCCGGCTCCGGCTCCGGCTCCGGCGACATGGGCGCGACCTGGCAGCCGGTGCCGGCGCTGCTCGCCCTGGAGTCCGGCGGGGTCGCGCGGCTGAGCGCCGCCGGGTTCCCCGTGGTGGCCTGCCGGATCGGCCCCGATCTGTTCGCCTTCCGCGACCGGTGCGCCCGGTGCGAGCGGCCGATGCAGGGCGCGACGCTGGCCAGACGGCTGGGCGGCGGCGCGGGGGACGGGGTGCTGCGGTGCTCCGCCTGCCGCGCGCACTACGACGTACGGCGGGCCGGCGCCTGTCTCGACACGGACGCGGACGGCGCGCACCTGGCCCCTCTGCCCGTGTTGGCGGACGGGGCCTCGGTCTCGGTCGCCGTACCGTCCGCGCCCGCGGTCGCGACATGAGCGCGCCGACGGGCCGTTCACGGTCCCCGGTCGCGACGCTGCTGCGGGTTTCCCGTAACCGCCCCGAGCCCGTCATCGGCGAACGGTGCGACATGTGCGCCGCGCCGGTCGGCGAGGAGCACCAGCATGTGGTGAACCTGGAGAGCAGGGGTCTGATGTGCTCCTGCCGCGCCTGCTACCTGCTGTTCACGGAGGACGGGGCGCGGCTGCGCTACCGCGCCGTGCCCGACCGGTATCTGAGCTTCGACGGGCTCCCGCTGGACGCGCGGACCTGGGACGAGTTGCGGATCCCGGTGGGGCTGGCCTTCCTGTTCCGCAACTCCGCGCAGGACCGCACCGTCGCGTTCTACCCCGGCCCGGCGGGGGCGACGGAGTCCGAACTGCCGCTGGAGGGCTGGGACACGCTCGTGGCGGCCGTCCCCGAACTGGCCGTGGTGCGCCCCGATGTCGAGGCGCTGCTCGTGCGCCGTACCGGACCGGGCGGGCATGAGGACGAGGCGTCGTGCCATCTGGTGCCGATCGACGCGTGCTACGAACTGGTCGGCCGGCTGCGCACGTTGTGGCGCGGCTTCGACGGCGGCCAGGAGGCGCACGCCGCGATGGACGGGTTCTTCGAGCGGGTCAGGGCCCGCAGCAGGCCCGCACGCGCGGAGCGGACAGCCGCGCCGACGGCGGCAGCGAGAACGACGGCAGGGGCGACGGCCGTGGACGGTTCCTCATGAGCCTTCCCGTGGCACCCGGCCTGGAGTTCTCCGTACGCGACATCGTCGCCGAACCGTACAGCGCGGCGCCGCAGCTCACCGCGCGGCTGCGGATCGAGGACGGCTCGGGCGAGCCGGTCCACGCGATCGTGCTGCGCTGCCAGGTCCGGATCGAACCGCAGCGCCGCCCGTACGACCAGGCCGAACAGGACGGGCTGCGCGGTCTGTTCGGGGAGCGGGAGCGGTGGTCGGACACACTGCGGCCGTTCCTGTGGATGCAGTGCAACACGACGGTGCAGGGGTTCACCGGCGCCACCGAGGTCGATCTCGCGCTGCCCTGCACCTACGACTTCGACGTCGTCGGCTCCCGCTATCTGCACGCGCTCGGCGAGGACGGGACGGTGCCGGTCAGCCTGCTGTTCTCGGGCACCGTCTTCGCCAGGGGCGGCGCGGGCGGTTCGGGGCTCGGTGTGCGGCAGGTGCCCTGGGACCGTGAGGCGCGCTACGAACTGCCGGTCGCCGTGTGGCGGCGACTGATCGCGTGCCATTTCCCGAACTCCGGCTGGATCAGGCTGGATCACGACGTGCTCGCCGGTCTCGCGGACTTCCGTGAGCGGCGCGGGCTGATCAGTTGGGACGAGACGGTGTGCACGTTGCTGGGCGGTGCGGGTACGGACGGGGGCGTCGGGGCGTGCGCCGCTGTCGCCTCCGGTGATCTCGACGAGGTGGTCCGGTGACCGGGACGGTTCCGGTGGGCCTCGACCAGGTGCGTGAGGTCGCCGACGCGGTGCTGTACGAGGGCTACTTGCTGTACCCGTACCGGGCCAGCGCCCACAAGAACCGCTCCCGCTGGCAGTTCGGGGTCCTCGGGCCGCCCTCCGCGACCCCCGACAGTTTCGCCGAGGAACCGGGCATGGCGATGCAGTGCCTGCTCGCGGTCCCGGCCGAGGCGTCCGGTCCGGCCGAGGTGACGGTGCGGCTGCGCTTCCTCCAGCACCAGGTGCGCGAGGTGCGGCGGCGGAGCGAGGACGGCCGCGAGATCCCCGTCGGTGAACTCGTCGTGGCCGGTGCACCGGTGCTGAGCTGGGACGAGGCGGTCGAGCTGGAAGTCGACCTGGGGGCACTCCCGTTGACCGGAGGGACCGATCAGCTCCACACGGTCCCCGGTGGCGAGGAGACCGAGCCCCTTGACGACGAGCACGGGACGAGGGTCGGCTCCCTCGTACGGCGCCGCGAGCCCCTGGCGGTACGGGTGCGTACCCGTACCGCCTGGGACGACGGATTCCTGCGGCTGTCGGTGTCGGTGGAGAACGAGCACGCCGGGACCGCCGCCGGCAAGGACGCCGCGATCCGCGTCTCGCTGATCGGCACCCACCTGCTCCTCCAGGCCCGGGGCGCCCGTTTCGTCTCCCTGCGCGAGCCCCCGGACGCGGCGGCCCGGGCGGCGGCCCGGTGCGTGCAGCGCCGGTGCTGGCCGGTCCTGGCCGGGGCGAAGGGCTCCACGGACATCGTGATGGGCGCGCCGATCATTCTCTACGACCACCCGGAGATCGCCGAGCAGAGCGCGGGCGCCCTGTTCGACTCGACGGAGATCGACGAGATCCTGACGCTCCGGGTGATGACGATGACGGACCGGGAGAAGGCGGAGGCCCGCGCCACCGATCCCCGCGCCCGAGAGATCATCGACCGCTGTGACGCGATGTCCCCCGGCGACCTCCAGCGGCTGCACGGCCTGCTCCGTGACCCCCACGGCCCTGCCCCCGCGGATCCCACCGGCGACGCGCGGAACGCCGCTCCCGCCGCCTTCGACACCGGCGGCGCTCCGTGGTGGGATCCGGCGGCGGACGCCGCCGTGTCGCCGGGGTCCGACAGTGTGCTGATCGACGGGGTCCGGGTCGCCCAGGGCAGTCTCGTACGGGTACGCCCGGCCCGCCGCGCCGATGCGCAGGACCTGTTCTTCGACGGCCAGGTGGCGCGGGTGACGGCCGTGCTCTCGGATGTGGACGGCGGGGTGCACGTCGCCCTCGTCCTCGTCGACGACCCGGCGGCCGACCTGCACGACTGGTACGGCCGCTACTTCTACTTCGCCCCCGACGAGCTGGAACCGCTGCCCGACGGCGATCCCGGCGAGCACCACACCGAACCACCGGAGTTCCGGAAGGAGAACCCATCGTGCGATCCCTCGGTCTGATCACCACGGGTGTGGCCGCCGCCATGGTGGCGGTCGCCGTCGCCATCGGCGTGCGCTCGATCCCCGACATCCGCAGGTACCTCAGAATGCGCTCCATGTGAGCGCCCGGCAGGAGCAGGAGAAGCAGGGAGCACCCACGCGCCCGGAGCCGGTTCCGGCATGACCGGAGGCGTACTCGTCGCGGGCATCGGCAATCTCTTCCTCGGCGACGACGGATTCGGCCCCGAGGTCGCGCGGCGGCTCGCCGCCGACCCCGGGCCGCCGCTGCCCGCCGGGGTCCGGATCGTCGACTACGGCATCCGGGGCATGCACCTCGCGTACGACCTGCTCGACGGGTACGACGCGCTGGTGCTGGTGGACGCGTACCCGGGGGGCGGGCCGCCCGGTGAGCTGACGGTGCTGGAGATCGGCCCGGACGACCTCGGTACGGGTGAATTCGACGCACACGGCATGAATCCGGTCGCGGTGCTGGCAAATCTGCATCAACTAGGCGGTACGCTCCCGCTGACTCACCTGGTGGGCTGCACGCCCGCCGGTGTCGACGAGGGCATCGGTCTCGGCGAAGCGGTCGCCGCGGCCGTCCCCCGGGCGGTGGTGGCGGTGCGGGCGCTGGTCCACCGGCTGCTGTTGGCCGGATCCACGCCTTCGTCGGAGCCCGACCCCGCCCTCACATCCGCGCCCGACCGGCCCCGGAGGTCCTGATCATGTGTCTCGGCATTCCCGGGCGAGTCGTGGAGACCGTCGAGGGATACGCGGGCCAGCTCGCCCTCGTCGATGTGGAGGGCGCCCATCGCCGGGTGAATGTCGGCATGCTCGACACGCCCCCGGCCGTCGGCGACTGGGTCCTGCTGCACATGGGCTTCGCTCTGGAGATCATCGACGAGACGAAGGCGGCGGCGGCGCTGGCGGGGCTGGAGATGATGGGCAGCGGCGCGCGTACGGAGGAGGATCCGGCGCCCCGACAGCCCCGTGTCCGCCGCCGGTTCGAGGCGCGCGGTGTCGTCCAGGGGGTGGGCTTCCGCCCCTTCGTCTATGTCCTGGCCGCAGAACTGAGCCTCATCGGCTCGGTGTCCAACACCGGCGCGGGCGTGCTCGCCGAGGTGGAGGGGGATCCCGAGGCGGTGGCGGAGTTCGGCCGGTGTCTGCGGGAGCGGCCACCACCACTCGCGGTCGTGGAGTCCGTGACGGAGACGGACCTGCCGCTGTGCGGCGGCGCCGAGTTCACCATCGAGGACTCCAGCGCGACCGACCGGGCCCGCACCCTGGTCTCCCCCGACATCGCGACCTGCCAGGACTGCCTGAGCGAACTGCGCGACCCGGAGAACCGCCGCCACCGCCACCCCTTCATCACATGCACCCACTGCGGACCTCGGTTCACGATCGTCACCGGCCTGCCCTACGACCGCGCGGCGACGACCATGGCGGCGTTCGAGATGTGCGCGGACTGCCGTACGGAGTACGGCGACCCGCGCGACCGCCGCTTCCACGCCCAGCCGATCGCCTGTCACGCCTGCGGCCCGCGTCTCGAACTGCTCACCCAGGGCGGCGGAACACCGCTGCACGGCGACGAAGCGCTGCGCGCCGCACGGCGGTTGCTCGCCGAGGGCCGGATCGTCGCGGTCAAGGGGCTCGGCGGATACCACCTGGCGTGCGACGCGCGCGACGAGGCGGCGGTCGCCCGGTTGCGGCGCCGCAAGGACCGGGGAGGCAAGCCGTTCGCCGTCATGGTCGCGGATCTCGGCGTCGCCGGGGAGCTGGTCACCCTGGCCGAGGGCGGGAAGGCGCTGCTCACCGGCGCGAGGAAGCCGATCGTGCTGCTCCCCCGCCGTACGCCCGCGCCCGGACGGGGAATCGCCCAGGCCGTGGCGCCCGGCAACCCGGATCTCGGCCTGATGCTCCCGTACACCCCCCTGCACGTCCTCCTCCTCGGCCTCGACGGTGACGCCCCCGGGCCCGACGCGCTCGTGATGACGTCCGGCAACCGCTCCGGCGAACGGATCGTCACCGACGACGCGCGGGCGCTGA
The DNA here is from genome assembly GCF_042756365.1 of Streptomyces sp. NPDC059092. NCBI lineage: Bacteria > Bacillati > Actinomycetota > Actinomycetes > Kitasatosporales > Streptomycetaceae > Streptomyces > Streptomyces sp. NPDC059092. The sequence goes on along the minus strand of NZ_JBHZEJ010000040.1, from coordinate 15,673 downwards.
CGGAGCTGGCCCCGCTGGTCGACGCGTGGCTACGGCACGACCGGGCGATCCAGGTACCGTGCGACGACTCGGTCAGCCGGTTCGTCGCCGACGCCGAACTGCCCCTGCGCAGGTCGCGGGGGTACGCGCCGCTCCCCCTCGCCCTGCCCTTCGAGGTCCCGCCGCTGCTCGCGGCGGGCGCCGATCTCAAGAACACCTGCGCGCTGGGCGAGGGCGGCTACGCCTGGGTCAGTCAGCACGTCGGCGACCTGGAAGACCTCTCCACGGTGGAGGCGCTGACCCGTACGGCCGACCACCTGGAGCTGCTGACCGGGGTCGCGCCCGAACAGCTCGTGGCCGACCGGCACCCCGGCTACCGCTCCGGTGTCTGGGCCCGGACGCACGCCAGAGGCCGGGCGGTGCGCACCGTACAGCACCACCACGCGCACATCGCGTCCGTGATGGGCGAGCACGGCCTCGGCCCCGGCGAGAGCGTCATCGGGTTCGCCTACGACGGCACCGGCCACGGCGGCGACGGCGCGGTCTGGGGCGGCGAGGTGCTGATCGCCGGCTACAAGTCGTTCCAGCGGGCCGCGCACCTCGCGTACGTGCCACTGGCGGGCGGCGACGCGAGTGTGCTGCGGCCGTACCGGATGGCGCTCGCGCATCTGCGGGCCGCCGGTGTCACCTGGGACAAGGAGCTGCCTTCGGTGGCGGCCTGCCCGGACGTCGAACGGCGCCTGCTGGCACACCAGTTCGCGACGGACTTCGGCTGTGTACCGACGTCGAGCATGGGCCGGCTCTTCGACGCGGTGGCGTCGCTGGCCGGGGTCCGGCACGAGGTCGCGTACGAGGCGGAGGCGGCGATCGAACTGGAGGGGCTGGCCCGCGCGGCCCCGACGGAGCCGGCGGAGAACGCCTACGCCTTCGGCACACGCCCGGCGCCGGGCCCCGGCGAGCCGGTCCTCGCCGACCCCGCTCCGGTGATCCGCGCGGTGGTCTCCGACGTACGGACGGGCGTCGCGCCGGAGTTGATCGCCGCGCGCTTCCACACGGCCGTCGCCCGGCTCACCGCCGACCTCGCCGAGCGGTGCCGCGAGCGGACCGGGCTCGGGGTGGTGGCACTGGGCGGCGGGGTCTTCCAGAACGCCGTCCTCCTCGAAACGACCCAACGCGCCCTTGAGGCAGGGGATTTCACCGTTCTGCGTCCGCGCCTGCTGCCGCCCAACGACGGCGGCCTCGCCTTCGGCCAACTGCTGGTCGCGGCGTCCGGCGGCTGACACCACGCCCGTAATCCATCGATGATCCGCAGAGTGAGGAAGGCACCATGTGTCTGGCAGTTCCGGGGCGCGTCCTGCGCACCGTCGAGGTCGACGACGCCCTGATGGCGGAGGTCGACTTCGGCGGTGTGCGTAAGGAGGTCTGCCTCCAGTACGTACCCGACGCGGAGGTCGGCGAGTACGTCGTCGTCCATGTCGGCTTCGCCATTCAGCGACTCGACGAGAAGTCGGCCCAGGAGACCTTGGCCAACTTCGAGAGGCTCGGACTCCTGGAGGAGGAGTTCGGTGACGGCTTCGAACTGGCCGCCCGACAGCGTGACACGGTGGAAGGAACCGACCGGTGAAGTACCTGGACGAATTCAGCGACCCCCAACTGGCCGAACGGCTGCTGGAGCAGATCCACGCGGCCAGCACCCGCCCGCTCGCGATGATGGAGGTCTGCGGAGGCCAGACCCACTCCATCATCCGGCACGGTATCGACCAACTGCTCCCTGACCACATTGAGTTGATCCACGGGCCCGGCTGTCCGGTCTGTGTCACCCCGCTGGAGATCATCGACCGGGCGCTGGCGATCGCCGCGCGCCCCGATGTCATCTTCTGCTCCTTCGGCGACATGCTGCGGGTGCCGGGCAGCAGCCAGGACCTGTTCTCCGTGAAGAGCGCGGGCGGTGACGTACGAGTGGTGTACTCGCCGCTCGACGCGCTGAAAGTGGCCCGCGAGAACCCCGACCGGGAAGTCGTCTTCTTCGGCATCGGATTCGAGACGACCGCCCCCGCCAACGCCATGACGGTGCACCAGGCGCGACGGCTCGGCGTACGCAACTTCTCCCTGCTCGTCTCGCACGTCCTCGTACCGCCCGCGATCGCCGCCATCATGGAGTCCCCCACCTGCCGGGTGCAGGCGTTCCTGGCCGCCGGGCATGTGTGCAGTGTGATGGGTATGTCGGAGTACCCGGCGCTGGCGGAGAAGTACCAGGTCCCCATCGTCATCACGGGATTCGAGCCGCTGGACATCCTCGAAGGCGTCCGCAGGACGGTCCTCCAGTACGAAGAGGGCCGGCACGAGGTGGAGAACGCCTACCCCCGCGCGGTACGCGCCGAGGGGAACCTGCCCGCCATGGAGATGCTGCGGGACGTCTTCGAGGTCACCGACCGGACCTGGCGCGGCATCGGGACGATCCCCGCCAGTGGCTGGCGACTGGCGGAGAAATACCGGGAGTTCGACGCCGAGCTGCGGTTCGACGTGGCGGCGATCCGTACGGCCGAGTCGTCGCTGTGCCGGTCCGGCGAGGTGCTCCAAGGGCTGATCAAGCCGCACGAGTGCCCGGCGTTCGGCAAGGAGTGCACGCCGAGGGTTCCGCTGGGCGCCACGATGGTGTCCTCCGAGGGCGCGTGCGCCGCGTACTACACGTACCGCCGACTGGAACTGGTCGATGCGAAGTGACTGAGACACGGCATCACGTGCCCGCCCCCGCCACCGATTCCCCGCTCGCCGCTGCGGAGGTGCTGGACTTCGAGGGCTGGGCCTGCCCGGTCCCGCTGCGCGAGACCCCGACGGTCCTGATGGGGCACGGCGGCGGCGGGGCGATGTCGGCCGAACTGGTCGAGCACCTGTTCCTCCCGGCGTACGGCTCCGCCGCGGCGTCCGAACTGGGCGATTCCGCCGTGCTCACCGTCGGGGACGGCACACGGCTCGCCTTCTCCACGGACTCGTTCGTGGTGAAGCCGATGTTCTTCCCCGGCGGGTCCATCGGTGACCTCGCGGTGAACGGAACCGTCAACGACCTGGCGATGTCTGGCGCCGTACCGCTCTTCCTGTCCTGCGCGTTCATCCTCCAGGAGGGGACCGCGCTGACCGACCTCGGCCGGATCGCTCAGGACATGGGCGCGGCGGCGCGGGCGGCAGGGGTGCGGCTGGTCACCGGCGACACCAAGGTCGTCGACAGCGGCAGCGGGGACGGCGTCTACGTCAACACCTCGGGGATCGGTGTGATCCCCGACGGCGTCGACATCGGCCCGCACCGCGCCGCACCTGGTGACGCCGTGCTGATCAGCGGCGACATCGGGGTGCACGGCATCGCGGTGATGAGCTGCCGGGAAGGGCTGGAGTTCGGTACGACGGTGGAGAGCGACACGGCGGCCCTGCACGGGCTGGTCGCCGCGATGACCGCCACCGGCGCCGATGTGCACGTCCTGCGCGACCCCACCCGCGGTGGGGTCGCGGCCTCGCTGAACGAGATCGCCACCGCCTCGGGCGTCGGGGTCGAACTCGTCGAACGGGAGCTGCCCGTACCGGAGACGGTGCGTGACGCGTGCAGCCTGCTGGGGCTCGACCCGCTCCAGGTGGCGAACGAGGGCAAGCTGGTCGCCGTCGTACCGGCCGACGCCGCCGACCGGGTCCTCGCGGCGATGACCGCGCACCCGCTGGGCCGCGGGGCCCGCCGGATCGGTACCTGTGTGCCCGGCCATCCCGGCATGGTGGTGGCGAGGACCGGCCTCGGCGGCTCCCGGGTGGTCGGCCTCCCGGTCGGGGAGCAGTTGCCGAGGATCTGCTGAATGAGCGAGCGTGGCGCGCTCCTCTTCGCGCGGTACGCCTATCCGCCCAACGAACTCGGCTACTGCGGGCCCGCCGACTCCGGGGCGCTGCTCCGTCCTGAGGAGACGGCGGGCATCGAGCGCCACGCCCGCCGGTTCGAGGGCGCCTGGTGCTACCTCGAACTGCTCGCCGAGAGGGCCGGCCTCGCCGACCCTCTCGACGAGCGGGTGGTGGAGGCGTACTGGATCGGCAACGACCTCCTGGACCTGACCACCCCGGCGGCCCTGCTGGCCCGGCTGCGGGACCGCTTCGACGGCCAGCGGGGCGGTACGTGGCGCGACGCGTCCGACCGCGCCCTCGCCCACCACAGTTTCCAGGTCTTCGACGTGTACCCCTGGGCCGGCCTGCTGCGCACCCCGGCCACCCCTACGGCGCTCTCCGTCCTCGACCGGTGCCGTATCCGTACGGGCGTGGTCCGCTCCGTCAGCGGCGAGAACGCCACCGTCGAGTCCCGCCCGCTGCGCTGGACGGGTACACATCTGGCCCCGGGGCCGCCCCGCCAGGAGTCCGTACGCTGGTCGACGGGCGGCCGGGCCCTGCTCCCTGGCCTCGCCCCCGGCGACCTGGTGGCGCTGCACTGGGACTGGGTGTGCGACATCCTCACCGGTCCGCAGGCGGCGCGCATCGAGTCGACGGAGACCCGTCAGCTGACGGCGCTGGGGCTGGCTCATCTCCCGTGACCTCCGGGGCCGTTGCCGCCCGGTTCACCGCGGGGAGACGTGTCCCAGGGTGCGTCCGGGCACCAGGGTGCCGGGGAGCAGTTCGTGTGTGACCTCCGTACCGCCCGGGTTGTCCAGCATGGACTTCATGACCGTCACGGCGCGCCCGGCAGCCCGCTCCACCGGGATGCGCAGGGTGGTGAAGCCCAGGAGGTCGATGCCCTGCATGATTCCGTCGCACCCGGTGAGGGACAGGTCCTCCGGCACCCTTACGCCGGCCGCCTGGGCGTGGGGCAGGAAGGCGAGCAGCCGCCAGTCCGACGGGAACATGGCGGCGGTGATCCGTCCCGAGCGCCGCAAGGCGATGATCTCCCGCACGCCTTCGTCGCTGCGCCCGAAGGTGGGGGCGGGGATCTCGTGCACCCGGATGCCGTGGCTCCGCAGCCGCCGGGCCATCGTGACACCACGCCGGTTCTCGGGTACGGAGTTCTCGGCGCTGGGGGTCACCACCGCCACGGCCCGGTGTCCGTGGGCCGCGACGGCGTCCGCGAGCTGGGTCGCGTTGTTCTCCTCGTCGTAGGACACACTGCATATCCCCGGGTGCGTCTCGGGCCGTCCGATGACGACGACCGGCACCACGTCGAGGAACGGCCCCAGCATTTCGGCGCGGATGACGCCGGTCGCCACGAACATCCCGCCGACCCGCAGCCCGAGGAGCCGGTTGAGCGCCTGCCGTTCGAAGTGGGCCCCCTCGGTCCGTGACGGGGCGACCGTCACCATCTGCAGACCCGCCTGGCTGATGTGGGTCTGCAACTCGCTGAAGAGCAGGCCGTACGCGGGGTTGGTGGGGTCCCGGAGCAGCAGGCCGAGGATGTCGGAGCCGCGGGCGGCCAGCGAGCGCGCCATCACGTTCGGCACGTATCCGAGCTGCTCCGCCGCGGCGTAGACCGCGTCCCGGGTCTTCGGGGACACGGGCGTCGATCCGTAGAACACGCGTGACGCGGTGGCCCGGGACACGCCCGCCGCCGTGGCGACCGCTGCCATCGTGACGTTCAGCGGTGATGCCGAGGAGGGCGGGTCAGGGGGATTGCCGACGCCTTCGTTTGATCGCACCCGGTCACCCTATCGACCCCGGGCCGGGGGCCAGTTCGTACCCGGGACGGTGGCACCGGGGAGGGACGCCGCGGAGTTGCTGCCGGTACTGGCCGAGCGGTCCCGGCCAGTCGGTCTGGATGATGTCGGCGCCGAGTTCGATGAGCCGTCCCCATCCGCCGGCCGGGTCTCCGAAGAGGGAGGTGTTGTCGTCGTATCCGGCGAAGAGGGGGACGCCGTTGGTGAGGTTGATGGCGTCGAGCAGACAGGCCAGCCCGGCCTCGTGCACGCGTGCGACGACCTCAGGCGCGGCGAGTTCGTCGTCGTCCCCCGCGGCGATGAGTTCGACGCCGACCAGGTTGATGCCGGGATCACCGAGTACGGCGTCGATGTCGGCGAGGGAACGGACCATCGGGACGAACGGGTACTTGACCGGGTGCCGGCGCAGTTTTCCGAGCCAGCTCTCCTCGACGGGGCTCTTGAAGACCAACTGGCCCGCCATGTCGTAGCGGTCGAGGAAGGGCAGGAGGTCGTCCCAGTACCACCACGACCGGTCCACGTTGAACAGCGTGTCGCCGCGGAAGCGTTCGAGTACCGTGTCGAGTCCGGTCACGGGGACGTCGTGCCCGATCCACCGGTACCGCAGCGCGCGTATCTCCTCGGTCGACATCGCGCGGATGTCGAGGTCGCGGTCGAACGCCTGTCGCTCGCAGCCGTCGTGGAAGAGGAAGAAGTCCCCGTCCGTCGACTCGACGATGTCGATCTCGACCATGTCGGCGCCCTGCAGCAGAGCGGCGTGTACGGCTCGGTCGGTGTTCTCCGGCACGTCACCGAGGCCGGTTCCGCGGTGCACCGCGATCAGCGGGGTGCGCTCCGCGAGCTGGGAGTTCAGCAAGGAGTTGATGTCCTCGTACCGCGCTTGCCCGAACATGGGTTCCTTCCGTCAGGTGGGGGATGTCGCCGGTGGATGCGTGGTGGGGGTTCGCCGCGACGGCCGTCACCGGCGCCCCGCGCCGGTCGCGGAACGGCGCGGGCGGGCCCCGCCACCGCGGCCGTAGACGAACCAGATCGCCAGGGTGGAGATGACCATGAGCAGCACGGTGTACACGAAGGTCAGGGCCGTGGCGTCGCCGTTCCCCTGGTTCCGGGTGGCGTTCTGGATCGCGATACCGAGCGGTTGGTACAGCGGATGGGCGAGGAACACCGCCGTGTCGTACTCGTCGAGCAGGCTGGTGAAGTTCAGCGCCGTGACGGCGGCCGCCGCCGGGAGCACCAGGGGCAGCAGCACCCGCCGAAACGTGTGGAACGTGCTCGCGCCGAGGATCGCCGACGCTTCTTCGAGCGAGCCGGGGATGCCCGCGTAGGCGGCCTTGAGCAGACGCAGGGTGAACGGGATCTTGGCCGTGATGTAGGCGATCGCCAGCAGGCCGACCGTACCGGTGAGGACGGCGCCGCCGGTGAGGGCCCGCGGTACGGAGTACGTGATGATCAGCCCCAGCGCCATGAGGGTGCCGGGCAGGACCCACGGGATGTGCAGCAGGTACTCGACGCTGATGGTCACGGGGTTGACGAACTTGTGCAGGATACGGGCGACGAACAGCATCGCGACGATGACGACGGCCGCGGTCACCGCCGCGTATCCGACGCTGACCACGAACGGCCACGAGGCCGTCGCGTCCGTCAGCACCCGCTGGTAGTTGGCGAGGGTGAAGCCGCCCGCGCCCAGCCGGCCGGACGAGATCGTCGCCGCGTCCGTGAACGAGAAGACCACGATGAGCAGCGGCGGGAGCAGATAGACGAGGAAGAGCGCGTAAGCGAGGACGTGGACGACGGCGTTCGCCCCGCGATGGTCGATGCGCTGCTTCCTCAGAACGGCGGGGACCTTCGAGACGGAGAAGTATGTTCCCCCGGCCTGCGCGCGGTTGAGGAGTCCGAGCAGCAACAGGGAGGCCGCTCCGAGGATCAGGGCGAGAGTGGCCGCGAGGTCCCTGGAGGTGGGTATCCCCGAGAAGGTGAGGATCATGGGGGTGATGGTCTGGAACTCCCTTCCGCCGAGGACCTGCGGCGCCGCGAAGGCTCCGAGCCCGCCGAGGAAGGTCAGGATGGTGACGGCGAACAGCGTGGGCCTGAGTACGGGCAGCACGATCTGCCGCAGGATCCGCCAGGGGGACGCGCCCAACTGGCGTGCGGCCTCGATGGTCTGCTGGTCGATCCGGGCAACGGCGGAGGAGAGGAAGAGCAGATGGTGACCGGTACCGGTCAGTGTCATGACGACCACGACCGCGAGCATGCCCGAGAACCACGCCGGGTCGGTCCCCGGGAGGAGTGAGGTCAGCAGCCGGGTGACGAAGCCGTTCTCCCCGTACACGAACGCGTAGCCCGAGACCGCGACCACGCCGCCGTAGACCAGTGTCGTGGCGTACCCGAGCCAGAGGAGGCGCGCGCCGCGGACGGTGAAGTAGCGCGTGACGAGCACGATGAACACGCCGACGACGTTCACCGTGACCGACAGGACGGCGGCCAGCAGGAAGCTGTTGCGCAGGGAGTCGAGCGCGCGCTGTGAGGCCCAGAGCTTCTCGAAGGCGCGGGTGCCCGGCGCGCCGTCGGGGAAGAAGATCTGGCGCAGTGTGACGGCGTTCGGGAAGACCAGGAAGGTGGTGACGAACCACAGCAGGGCCACGCCGGCGACGATGATCAGCGGCGAACGGGCCATGGCCCGCGCGGACCCGCTCATCGCGCGGCTCCCGCGTACTGCAGGACGGACGCCGGGTCGAGGAGGGCCTCGACCTGCTGTCCGGTCCGCAGCCCCGGCCCGTCGCCCTCCTTCCGCACGATCCGGAAGGTGTCGTGCTCGGTCCGCAGGTGGTAGACGCTGTGCGGTCCGTGGTAGGTGCGCGAGGTGACGGTCCCCCGGACGGGGAGGCCCCGCGCGGGCCGGCCGGCGTCCGGAGAGAGGCCGATCTTCTCGATGCGGACGTAGGAGGGCTTGGCCGGGTCGAGTCCGCGGCCTCCGTGTGCGGCCAGGGCGCCCACGAGCTGGGGACTGAGTTTGTTCACCTCGCCGATGAAGGTGCAGACGAACTCGCTCGCGGAGCGGTCGTAGATCTCCTCGGGCGTTCCCACCTGTTCCACGCGTCCCCGGTTGAGCACCGCGATACGGTCACTCATCGACAGGGCTTCCTCCTGGTCATGGGTGACGTAGACGGTCGTGATGCCGAACTGGGCCTGCAAGTCCTTGAGCTGGCCGCGCAGTTGCCGGCGCAGTTTGGCGTCGAGGTTCGACAGCGGCTCGTCGAGGAGCAGGACCTTGGGGCGCATGACCAGAGCGCGCGCGATGGCTACACGCTGCTGCTGGCCGCCGGAGAGTTCGGCCACTCCCTTGGCGAGCTGTTCCCGCGAGAGGTCGACCTGCTCCGCGATCTCGTCGACACGGCGGTCCACCTCCTCGGCGGGACGTTTGCGTACCCGCATGCCGAAGGCGATGTTCTCGCGCACGCTCATGCCGGGAAAGAGGGCGTAGTTCTGGAAGACCATGCCCACCTCGCGCTTGCCGCTGGGGAGATGGGTGACCTTCCGGCCGTCCACGGCGATGTCTCCGGCGGTGGGGTCGACGAACCCGGCGAGCGCGCGGAGCGCGGTGGTCTTCCCGCAGCCGGAGGGTCCCAGAAGGGTGAAGAACTCCCCCTCCTCGACTTGCAGGGAGAAGGAGGGGAGCGCCTCGAAGTCCTGGAACCTCACCGTGACGCCGTCAAAGGTGATCATGTCGTTCCTCGGTTGAGCGGGGGTGGATGGTGCGGTGGGACGGGTGTCGCGGAGGTGCGGGTGTCGCGGAGGTGCGGGTGCCGCGGAGGTGCGGGTGCCGCGGAGGTGCGGATGGCCGGGCGGTACGGGTGCCGCGGTGGGGCGTGCGGAACGGCCGGACACGGATCACTTGGCGAGGTATTCGAGTTCGATCTTCTCGATCCACTGGTCGAGGTTGCGCGCCACGAAGGACCAGTCGATGTCCTGCGCGGTGAACGAGTCCGTCTCCTCGACCGCCTCGGGGCTCGCCTTCGCGAGCGCCGCCCTGTCGGTCGGAGCGGTGAAGAACTTCCGCGACCAGGCGGCCTGGACATCGGCGCCGCCGAACCAGTCGATGAACTTCTTCGCGGCGGCGGCCTTCTTCGTCCCCTTCACGAGGCCGACCTGCTGGACGACCATCGGGACGCCGTTCCGCGGGTGCACGGCCTCGGTCCTGATCTTGTACTGCTGTTCCCGGGTGGCTTTGCCGGAGAGCCACATCTGGCCCGCCCCGACCTTGCCTGCGGCCATCCGCGCGTAGAGATCGGTACCCGCCGTCGCGGGCGTACCGCCTGCGAAGTAGTCCTTCACCGCGTCCCAGCCGGCCTGGCTGACCCCGAGGTCGCCCTGGTCGTCGCGGTAGCGGCTGAGGATGCCCGCGAGCACCATCTGGGTGGTGCCGCCGCCGAGTTCGCCGGGGACCTCGTACTTCTTCCGGAACCGCTCCTTGGTCCACAGGTCCGGCCAGTCGGCGGGGGCCTGGCTCTTGTCCGGGTAGGCGGCCTGGTTGTAGACGAGCATGACCGGCTCGCGCACGATGGGCCAGAACTGCTTCCCGGTCGCGTCTCCCAGCGAGGCGTCGACCTGGCCGGACCATGAGGGCGTGTAGGTGTCGAGGACCCGCGCCTCCTTCAGCTTCTCGAAGTAGACGTTGTTGAGGCCGAAGGTGACGTCCGCCACCGGGTTGTTCTTCTCGGCGACCAGACGGTTGCGCACATCGGCGCCGCCCAGCTCGACGAGTTGCACGTCGAAGCCCGCCTTCTTCGCCTCGTTCTTGAGCCAGGTGCCCCGCCCGTCGGACAGGGAGTTGCTGTAGACGACGAGGCTCCGCGAGCCGCCGGAGCCGGCCGAGGACATCGGCGAGGAGCATCCCGCGGCGATCAGGGCGGTGGCGAGCACGGCCATCGGGGCCGTGAGGGTCTTGCGCATCGGTTCTCTTCCGTTCCGGCCCTGTCTGCGTAGCACGGCGGGCCCCTTGTCGTGGTGGCGTCCGCACGTTCAGCTCCGGGCCCAGGGAGGCTTCCGTCTCGACATGAACGCGCGTTCATCTGGATTGAACGCGCGTTCATCGACGTACGCCGGTCCGGCAGGTGAACCGTGGGCGGCCGTGCACCGAAGAGTGCCGCGGCCAGCCGCCCCGAGCGGAGGGAAGGCGACGTACGCGCGGACGGCTCCCGCCCTGGGCGTGTCCGGAAGCGGAATGGGCCGGGTGCGTACACGGTGGGAGTACCTGTACGAACCGATACGGAGGCGTGATGGAAGCCAAGGAGACCAGGGCCGAGGCCGGGGGCGGGCTGCGCTGCCTGGTGACAGGGGCGACGGGGTACATCGGCGGCCGTCTCGTCCCCGAACTGCTGGAGGCGGGTCACTCGGTGCGCTGTCTGGCCCGCACACCGGAGAAACTGCGGGACCATCCGTGGGCGGGGCGGGTCGACATCGTCAAGGGAGATGTCACCGACGCGGCCTCGGTCGGTACGGCGATGGAGGGGATCGACGTCGCCTACTACCTGGTCCACGCGCTGGCCGGCGGGCCGGGCTTCGAGGAGACGGACCGGACGGCGGCGCGGATCTTCGGCGAGCGGGCGCGGGCCGCGGGTGTACGGCGCATCGTCTACCTGGGCGGTCTGACGCCCGACGACATCCCCGTGGAGGAACTCTCGCCGCACCTGCGGTCCCGCGCGGAGGTGGGCCGGATCCTCCTCGACTCCGGCGTGCCGACGACCGCGCTGCGCGCCGCGGTCATCATCGGTTCGGGCTCGGCCTCCTTCGAGATGCTGCGTTACCTCACCGAGCGCCTTCCGGTGATGGTGACCCCGAGCTGGGTGTCGACCAGGATCCAGCCGATCGCCGTACGCGACGTGCTGCGCTGCCTGGTGGGCAGCGCGCGCATGCCCGAGGACGTGAACCGCGCCTTCGACATCGGCGGCCCTGACATCCTCACCTACCGCGACATGATGCAGCGGTACGCGCGGGCCGCCGGGCTGCCCCAACGGCTGATCGTGCCGGTCCCGGTGCTGACGCCCCGGCTGTCGAGTCACTGGATCGGTCTCGTCACCCCGGTCCCGCGGTCGATCGCGCGTCCTCTCGCGGAGTCGCTGCGCTACGAGGTCGTCTGCCGGGAGCACGACATCACGCGCTACGTCCCCGACCTGCCAGGCCGGCCCTTCACCTTCGACCGGGCGCTCGCGCTGGCCCTCCAGCGGGTACGCGAGGCGCGGGTCACGACCCGGTGGTCCTCGGCGTCGGTTCCCGGTGTGCCCAGCGATCCGCTGCCGACCGACCCCGACTGGGCCGGTGGCAGCCTCTACACCGACGTACGGGAACGGGACGTGGACGCCTCCCCGGTGGCCCTGTGGCGGGTCGTCGAGGGCATCGGCGGCGATCACGGCTGGTACTCGTTCCCCCTGGCCTGGGCCGTCCGGGGCTGGCTGGACCGGCTGGTCGGCGGGGTGGGGCTGCGCCGGGGCCGCCGGGACGCCGAACGGCTCCGCGTGGGCGACTCGCTGGACTTCTGGCGGGTCGAGGAGATCGAACCCGGGCGGCTGCTGAGGCTGCGCGCCGAGATGCGGCTGCCGGGTCTGGCGTGGCTGGAGATGTACGTGGTGGAGGGGGAGGGCGGCGGCTCCCGATACCGTCAGCGGGCCCTGTTCCATCCGCGCGGGCTGCTGGGGCACGCGTACTGGTGGAGTGTCTCCCCCTTCCACGCCGTGGTCTTCGGCGGGATGGCCCGCAACATCGCCCGCGCGGCGGACAAGGTGACGGAACCCGCCCGGGCCGTGTCCGTCACGTCCCGGTGACCGTTGCACCGACCGGCGCCGTGAGGCGGGGGAAACACCGTCCGTCCGGCCCTTGGAACAGGGAAATGGGAGCAGCATGAGTGTCGCCGTCGTCCTCTTCACCTCCGATCTGCGTCTGCACGACAACCCGTCCCTGCGCGCGGCGCTCGCGGCGGCCGACGAGGTGGTTCCGCTCTTCGTTCGGGACCGGCGCATCGAGGAGCTGGGCTTCGGTGCGCCCAATCGCCGGGCGTTCCTCGCCGACTGTCTCCGGGACCTGGACGCGGGGCTACGGGACCGTGGGGGCCGGCTGGTGATCAGGTCGGGCGAGGCGGTCGAGGAGGTCTGCCGGGTCGCCGCGGGGACGGGGGCGCGGGACGTGTACCTGACGGCCGGTGTGAGCGGGTACGCGGTGTCTCGCGAGGGGAGGCTGCGCGAGGCCCTGGAGGCCGACGGGCGCCGGCTGCACGCCCACGACGCCGTGGTGACCGCCGTGGCGCCGGGCTCGGTGACCCCGGCAGGTTCCCACCGGGATCACTACGCGGTCTTCACCCCGTACTTCCGGCGGTGGTCCCGGGAACGGATCCGGGAACCGCTCGCAGCGCCGCGCACCGTACGCGTACCACGGGACGTGGGATCGGACCCGCTGCCGTCCCGCGCGGAGATGACCGGTGTCTCGGAAGGGCTCGCCGAGGGCGGTGAGCGGGCGGCACGGCGCTGCCTCACGGCCTGGCACCGTACGGGGCTCGCCCGGTACGAGGACCTTCACGACGATCTGGCGGGCGACGCCACCTCGCGTCTCTCGCCGCATCTGCACTTCGGTACCCTCTCCCCCGCCGAGCTGGTCCACCGGGCCCGGTCGGCGGGCGGACCGGGCGCGGACGCCTTCGTACGGCAGCTCTGCTGGCGGGACTTCCACCACCAGGTCCTGGCGGCCCGCCCGTCGGCTGCCCACACCGACTACCGGACGCGGCACGACCGCTGGCGCACCGGAAGGACGGCGACCGCCGAGACCGAGGCGTGGAAGGCGGGGCGGACCGGCTATCCGGTGGTCGACGCGGCCATGCGGCAACTGCGCCACGAGGGGTGGATGCACAACCGGGGCCGGCTGCTCACCGCGAGCTTCCTCGTCAAGACGCTGTACGTGGACTGGCGCGTCGGGGCCCGGCACTTCCTGGATCTGCTGGTGGACGGGGACATCGCGAACAATCAGCTCAACTGGCAGTGGATGGCGGGCACCGGCACGGACAGCCGGCCCCATCGCGTACTCAACCCGGTGGTTCAGGGGAAGCGGTACGACCCGGACGGCGCGTACGTGCGCCGCTGGGTGCCCGAACTGCGCGGGATCGACGGCGGCGCCGTCCACGAACCGTGGAAAGCGCGCGGGCGGGCGCCGGAGGGCGGGCAGCCCGACTACCCGGAGCCTCTGGTGGAACTGTCCGAAGGGCTGGCCAGGTTCAAGCAGGCCCGTGGCCGGAGCTGAGCGCTGTCGCGAAATGGTCATACGCTGATCCTGGGGCGCGCACATCGGCTGCCTACGGTCCGGGGCATGCGAAGTCGTTCTCTCCTGTTCGGTGCCCTGCTCGCGGTCACCGCGCCACTGATGGCCGCCTCTCCGGCGCAGGCCGTCGTCGGCGGCACCGAGTCAACCCGGGCCTACTCATTCATGGGATCGTTCCAGCCGTCCTTTCCCGCGCCACCGCGCCCGGACGGACACGGGTGCGGGGTGGAGGTCCTCGCCCCGCAATGGGTGCTGACCGCCAGTCACTGCGCCGGCCGGAACCCGACCGGGGCGAAGGCGGGTGTCCCGCGCGGCTGGAAGGTCCGGGTCGGGTCGCTCGACACCACGTCAGGGGGCGAGGTCGCCGAGGTCGACCATTACTACCGGCTGGCGACCAACCACGACGAGGGCGGTTTCTGGGGCAAGGACCTCGCGCTGCTGCACCTGCGCGCCCCGGTCCGGGCCAAGCCCGTACGGATCGCCTCGGCCACACCCCCGGAGAACACCCCTGCCCGCATCACCGGATGGGGCATGACCTGCGACGACAGCGAGAACCCGGAGTGCTTCCCCACACGGCTGCGGGAGGCCGACACCGTGGTGCAGCCGCTCTCGGCGTGTCCGTCGGCCGAGCCCGCCGGGGAGCTGTGCGTCGGCAGCCGCGACGGCAGTGTCGCCGCGACCAACATGGACTCCGGCGGGCCCGCGCTGGTCCGTGAAGGCGACGACTGGACGGTGGCCGGTGTGGTCAGCGGCCCGGGCGGCGAGAACGCGCCGACGCTGTACACCGATGTCACCCGGCACGCCGACTGGATCAACGGCATCATCTCCGGCACCGACGTGCCCCCGGACGACAAGATCCCGAACGTGGAAGGCGCGGTGGAGCTGAACGGCTGTGCGGGCTCGGTGGTCCGCACCCCCGCCTCCCGGCCGAAGGACCCGGCGCTGATGCTGACCAACGGTCACTGCGTGGAGGGACAGTGGGCCGAGCCGGGAACCGCGCTGGTGGACCGGCCCGCGGACCGGGAGGCGCCCATCGCCGACCGCCAGGGCTATCCCCAGGCCACCGCCCGCGCGAACCGGCTGGTGTACGCGACGATGACCGGCACGGACATCGCGCTCTACCGACTGGACAAGACCTACGCCCAGTTGAAGGCCGAGGGCGCCAAGGTCTTCCAGCTCGCCACCACCCCCGTACGCGCGGGCGACTCCCTGGCCATGGCCTACACGAGTCTCCGTCTGAACTGCGCCGCCGAGGCCGTGGTCCCGCACCTCCGGGAGGGCGGCTACCAGCAGGACAACTCGATCCGCTACGCCACCGGCGAGGACTGCGCCCCCTGGCCCGGCACCTCCGGTTCGGCGCTGCTGGCCCCCGACGGCACCACCGTCGTGGGGATCCACAACACCCACAACGACGCCGGCGAGCAGTGCACCGACAACAACCCCTGCGAGGTGGACCAGGACGGGGACGTGACCTCCGTACAGGGCCGTGGCTACGGCCAGCAGGTTCACATGATCGCGGCCTGCGTGGCCAAGGGCTCGAAGCTGGACCTGTCCGCCCGGGGCTGCGCCCTCACCGGCGCCACGCCCCGCTCCGGCCACCACGACGCCCCCTCCGGTGACCGGGACCGGCAGGGCGGCCCCGGTGGCCACCGGGGCTGAGCCGGTCATCAGCCGCTGACGCGGTCACCATCACGGGCGGGGCGCCGCCGGCCATCGGGCCGGTGGCGCCC
>NZ_JBHZEJ010000039.1:0-73338 GCF_042756365.1 Streptomyces sp. NPDC059092 | reverse complement strand
GCGGGTGGTGCTGCCGACTTTATTCCCACCCCTCGCGGTGCGGTGTTACCAGGGGCGCGGTAATTTTCGGGCGGGCCCCGGCGCACAGAGCGCCGGGGCCCGCCCGAACCACGGGAGCCGCCGCAGCGGCAGGGACAACCGCGGTGTCAGAGGCGCTCGATGACGTAGTCGACGCACGTCGTCAGGGCCTCGACGTCCGCCGGGTCGATCGCCGGGAACATCGCCACGCGGAGCTGGTTGCGGCCGAGCTTGCGGTACGGCTCGGTGTCGACGATGCCGTTGGCGCGCAGCGCCTTCGCCACCGCGGTCGCGTCGATCGCGTCGTCGAAGTCGATCGTGCCGATGACCTGCGAGCGCTTCGCCGCGTTGGTCACGAACGGCGTCGCGTACTTGGACGCCTCCGCCCACCCGTACAGGTGCTGCGAGGAGGCGGCCGTGCGGTCGACCGCCCAGTCCAGGCCGCCCTGCGAGTTGAACCAGGTGAGCTGCTCGTTGAGCAGGAAGAGCGTGGCCAGCGCCGGGGTGTTGTACGTCTGGTTCTTCAGCGAGTTGTCGATCGCCGTCGGCAGGGAGAAGAACTCCGGGACGTGGCGGCCCGAGCCGTGGACGCGGGCGGCGCGCTCCAGGGCGGCCGGCGAGAAGATGGCGATCCACAGGCCGCCGTCGGCGGCGAAGGACTTCTGCGGGGCGAAGTAGTAGACGTCCGTCTCGGTGATGTCCACCGGCAGACCGCCCGCGCCGGACGTCGCGTCGACCAGGACCAGCGATCCCTCGTCGGCGCCCGCGACCCGCTTGACGGGGGCCGCGACGCCCGTGGAGGTCTCGTTGTGGGTGAAGGCGTAGACATCCGCGCCCGCCTCGGCCACCGGGTCCGGGTGCGAGCCCGGGTCGGCGGAGATGACGGTCGGGTCGGCCAGCCACGGCGCGAGCTTGGCCGCCTTGGCGAACTTGGAGGAGAACTCACCGAAGGAGAGGTGCTGCGACTTGTTGTCGATCAGTCCGTGCGTCGCGATGTCCCAGAAGGCGGTGGAGCCGCCGTTGCCCAGGACCACCTCGTACCCCTCGGGCAGCGAGAAGAGGCTGCTCACTCCGGAGCGTACGGAGCCGACCAGGTTCTTCACCGGGGCCTGCCGGTGGGACGTGCCGAGG
The DNA here is from genome assembly GCF_042756365.1 of Streptomyces sp. NPDC059092. Classification (NCBI taxonomy): domain Bacteria; kingdom Bacillati; phylum Actinomycetota; class Actinomycetes; order Kitasatosporales; family Streptomycetaceae; genus Streptomyces; species Streptomyces sp. NPDC059092. The sequence continues at coordinate 72,189 of NZ_JBHZEJ010000039.1, read as the reverse complement.
AGAGAGGTACCGGTGGCGGCGAGCGCGTCCACCGCCTCCGTCCGCACCTTGGAGGGGCCTGCGCCGAAACGGCCGTCGGCGGGCTTGATGTCAGCGGGAATCTGGATATCGGCCACGGGCCGGAGCCTAGCCGTTCCCGAAACGGGACGGAGACGTGTCCGTCGGATGAGACACGCCCGGTCACGCCCCCGTCACGAGGTGCACGGGGAGGTCGAACAGGTCGTTCTGGGTGACCACGGGCTTGTTGCGGAGGTCCGTCGCCGGTACCGCCAGGCCCAGGCCGGGGAAACGTCCGTACAGCGCGGGCAGGGCCACGGCCGCCTCAAGGCGGGAGAGGGCCGCGCCCGGGCAGACGTGCGGGCCGTGGCCGAAGGAGATGTGGCGGTTGGGGGTGCGGGTCGCGTCGAAGTCGCCGGCCGTCGGGCCGTACCGCTCCTCGTCGCGGCCGATCGCCCCGAAGGACACGATCAGCGCTTCACCCTCAGGGAGGACGGTGTCACCGACGGCGATGTCCTCGGTCGCGAACCGGAAGAGGACGTGCGAGGTGGGGGACGACCAGCGCAGGGTCTCCTCGATCACGTCCTCCCAGGGGATCGTGCCCGCCAGCACGGCCGCGCGCTGTTCCGGATGGGTTTCCAGGGCCACCACGGCGTTGACGATCAGGGTGATCGTGGTCTCGTGGCCTGCCGCGACCATCACCATCAGGGTGTTCAGGACCTCGTCCGCCGTCAGCCGGTCGCCGTCCTCCGACGCGGCGAGCAGCGCGCTGGTCAGGTCGTCGCCCGGCGCCCCGCGCTTGGTCTCGACCACCCGGGTGAACAGCCCCCCGAGCTCCGCCATCATCTTCGGGACCTCCTCCGGCGGAGTCTGCGTGGAGAAGAACTTCTCGTACAGCTCCTTCAGCCGGGGATGGTCCGAGGGGTCGACGCCCATCAGCTCGCTGACGACGCTCATGGGCAGGCGGTACGCGAACTCCGCCTTCAGGTCGACCGGTCCCCGTGGCTGTTCGGCGAGGCTGTCCAGCAGGGCGGACGTCAGCTCCTCGATACGGGGGCGCAGCCGCTCCACCCTGCGTACGGTCAGCGCCTGCGCGACCAGCGTCCGCAGCCTGCGGTGGTCCGCGCCGTCCACGGTCAGCAAGGAGCGGCCGGGGTTGGCGAGCCCGATCAGCGCCCAGTCCAGCGGGATCTCGCAGCGCTGCCAGGCGCCCCAGACGTTGATGTCCTTGACCAGTCGGGCATCGGTGAGGAGCCGGCGCGCCTCGGCGTGGTGCGTCACCGCGTAACAGGCCACCCCGCCGGGCAGCACGACGCGCGCCAGCGGGCCGGCCGCCCGGAGCGCGGCGCTCTCGGCGTTCAGGTCGGAGACGAGCGGATCGAGCACCACCGGGTCGGGACGGGTCCGGTGTGCGTGAGGACAGTTCATGCCGTGCCTCCGTGAGGAAGTCCGTGAGTGAGTCCGTGCGCGGGTCCGTAGGCGAGTGCGTGGGTGAGTGCGTGAGCGGGTGCGTGGGTGAGTGTGTGGGCGGGTCCGTGAGCCGAAAAGGGCGGAGGGTCAGTCCGCCGGGCCGTACGCCGGGGTGGGGGTGAAGAACACCGGGAGTTCCGCCAGCCCCCGCTGCCAGGGCGACTGGCGCCAGGTCAACGAGTCGGCGGGGCCGGCGAGGTCGATGTCGGGGAGCCGGTCGAGCAGCACCTCGATGCCCGCGCGGGCCACGATCTCCGCGATCTCCTGGGCCGGGAAGGGGCAGCGGTGCTCGCCGTGGCCGAAGGAGAAGTAGGCGTTGTTGCCGCCGGTGAGCGTGGAACTGTCCGTACGGACCTGGGGGTCGTAGTTGGCGCCGGCGATGCCCAGGAGGAGCATGTCGCCCGCCTTGATGTGGCGGGTGCCGAGGCTGGTGTCGCGGGTGGCCCAGCGGCCCGCGACGTTCTGGGTCGGGGCGTCCTCCCACAGGACCTCGTTCATGGCCTCGGAGACGCTGTGCCGGCCGCCGGAGAGCGAGGCGGCGAAGCGGTCGTCGGTGAGCATCAGCCGCAGCGAGTTGCCGATCCAGTCGGCGGTGGGCTGGTGGCCCGCCACCATCATCACCATCAGGTCCTCGGCGACCTCGGTGTCGGTGAAGCCGCGGTGGTCGCGGAGCATCCGGGAGACGACGTCCTGGCCGCCCACGACGTGCTTCTCCCGCAGCAGCGTGGCCACCGACTCCGCGAGGAAACGCTGGCCCGCCAGTGCCTCCTCGCTGCCGTCGGCCAGATCGTTGAGCGCCTTGACGATCGCGGGGCCCTCTTCGTCGGGGAAGCCGTAGATCCTGGCGAGGACCCGGACCGGGAGGAGCTTGGCGTACTGGGAGATGATCTCCGTACGGCCCTCCGCGCAGAATTCGTCGATCAGCTCGTCGGCGAACTCCTCCGCGTACCGCTTGAGGACGAACGGGTCGACCGCCTCCAGCGCCTCGCTGATCATCCCGGCGCGCTCGCGGTGCTGTTCACCGACGGTGTAGAGGACGGACGGCTGGTCGCGGCCGATCATCGGAGCCATGGGCCAGTCGGCGGGGACCCGGTCCCACTGGTTCCAGAGGCCGGAGTCGCGGCTGAAGAGCGCGGGGTCGTTCGTGACCTGGTGCAGCTCGCGGTAGCCGAGGACCAGCCAGGCCGGCAGGCCGCCTTCGAGGAGTACGGGGGCGACGGCGCCGTGGTCGCGCCGCAGCTCCCGGTAGAGGCCGGTGGGGTCGTTGCGGTGGCGGGAGCTGCCGAGGGGTACGGCGCCGTCCCCGAACCGGCCGCATCCGGTTCCGCCGCCGGTGCCCCGGTCCGTCGTCGTCACGGCGTGCCCTCCGGGGACGGGTCGGTCGCGTCCGCGGATGCTGCCGCGTCCTTGTCGGCCTGGGCGTTCTTCTCGGCCCGGGCGGACAGGGTGTGCAGGTGCTCCACGAGCGTGATCAGCACGTACTTGCTGGACGAGCGGTCCCGCGCGTCGCACTCCACCATCGGTACGTCCGACGCGATGTCCAGCGCCTCACGGATCTGCTCCTCCGTGTGGAGCGGCCCGCCGAAGTCGTTGCACGCCACGATGAACGGCGTGCCGTAGTGCTCCAGGCGGTCGATCGCGTACCAGGAGTCCGCGAGCCTGCGGGTGTCGACGAGGACCACCGCGCCGAGCGTTCCGGAGAAGAGCCGGTCCCAGAGGAACCAGAAACGTTCCTGCCCGGGTGCGCCGAACAGATAGAGCACCGACCGCTTGTCGAGGGATATCCGGCCGAAGTCGAACGCGACCGTGGTCGAGGTCTTCCGGCGCAGCCCGTCGAGGTCGGCGAGCTCGTCGATCCCCTCGCCCGCGCGGGTCATCGTCTCCTCGGTGTTGAGGGGACGGATCTCACTGACGGAACGGACCATGGTGGTCTTCCCGACGCCGAACCCACCGACGACGACGATCTTCAGACCGTTGTCGGCGGTGCTGGCGAGGGACGGGCCGGCCGGCGACGGGCCGGTGGGCCGTTCAAAGGTTGCGGAGTCCAACGAGCACCTGCTCCAGGATGTGGGGATCGGGCAGCCGGCCGGCCGAGCGATCCGTACGGGGATGACGAGCGCTGATCCGGCCCGTGTCGAGCAGGTCGGCGAGCATGATCCGGACGATGCTGCCCGGCAGTTGGAGCTGGGCGGCGATCTCCACGACGGCCGTCGGGGTCTGGCACATGCGCAGGATCGTGACGTGCTCCGACTGCATGCCCGGGGTCGGATCGGACTCCGCGACCACCAGCGTCACCAGGTCGAACGTGCCCGAGTCCGACCGGCTGCGCCCTCCGGTGAGGGTGTACAGCCGGTCGGGTGAGTCGTCCCGGCCGGGGCGCCCCGGGCGCCCGGAGTGGCCGCCGGGGCCGGGGCCGCTCATACGGAGCCCGTGGCGCCCGTGCCCGTGGTACCCGGCGTCGGGGGCGAGGACGCCGAGGACGCGGACGACCCCGAGGACGCCGAGGACGGCGAGCGCGGGGGCGCGCTGAGGTAGGCGCCGAGCTGCTCGACGAGTTCGCTCATGTTGTGTCCGACCAGGCCGACATCGGAGTCCTCGGCGGCGACGACGGCGAGATGCGCGCCCTCCCCGGCCTCCACGATCAGCAGGAGGCCGCCGTAGAACTCGGCCATGGCGGACCGTACGCCGCCCTGCCCGTTGCCGAACTCGACGGACGCGCCGTGCGACAGGCTCTGGATGCCCGCCGCGATGGCGGCGAGCTGGTCGGCCTGGTCGGCGGAGAGTTCGGGCGTACGGCACAGCTTGAGGCCGTCCCGGGACAGGACCAGCGCGTGGCGGGCGCCGGGGGTGCGCTGGAGCAGGTTGTCCAGCAGCCAGTTGAGCTTCTCGTCGGTGGGGGTGCCGTTCATCGGGAATCGCCTTCCGGATCCGGGTGCGTGGTCGTGGCCGGGCGTTGCGGGTTGTCCCGTACGGCCTTGCGGAAGCTGCTGAACCGGGCCGCCTGGACGGCCGGGCTCGTGGCAGGTGTGGTGGGTGTGGGGGAAGTGGCTGACGTGCCCTCGCCGGTCCGGCGCATCGAGGCGGCGAGCGTACGGCCGCGGCGCCGCTTGGGCAGCCCGCTCTCGCCGAGCTCGGGGGGCGGTTCCGGGGCCGTTTCGGGGTCGGCGGCGCGGGCCGTGCGCGCGGCCGGCCGGGAGGCCGGTGGCGCGGCGGGTGCGGGGTCCGGGCCGGTGGCCGCGTCAGGGGCGGGGTCGGCGGCGGGCTTGCGTACGCGACGGGCGACGGGCGGCGGTACGTCCGCGGCGGGCGCTGGTGCGTCCGACGCCGTGCCCGAGGCCGAGGCCGCTGCCGTGCCGGCCTCTCCGGATGTGCCCGTGCCCGCTCCCGCGCCTGCGGCCGTGCCCGCTCCCGCGCGCGCTGTCGCCCCGGCCCGCGGCGGGGGCGCCATGTCCGGCGCCCCCGGCGCTCCCGGGCGCACCTGTGTGATCAGGTCCTGCGGCAGCATCATCAGCGCGCCCGTACCGCCCCGCGCCGACGGCCGGAACGAGACCGTCAGTCCGTGCTTGCGCGCCAGCCGGCCGACCACCGCGAGCCCGAGCCGCGTGCCCGACAGCCCGCTGAGGTCCGTCGGCACCGCCGTGACGGCCTGTTCGGCGCGGCGCAACTGGACGTCGCTCATCACCAGGCCGCTGTCCTCGACGGTGATGACGATCCCGGCCGGCACCTCCTCCACGTACACATGGACCTCGGCGGTCGGCGGCGAGAAGTTGGCCGCGTTGTCGAGGAGTTCGGCGAGCGCGTGCATGACGCCCTCGGCGGCGTGCCCGGCGATCGCGACCTGGCTCGTCGAGTGCAGCCGTATCCGCTGGTAGCCGCTGATCCGGCCCATCGCGCCACGCAGGATGGACTCCATCACGATCGGCTTCGCCCAACGCCGCCCGGAGCGCGCACCGGTCAGCACGGCGAGGGAGTCGGCGAGCCGGCCCGCCTGCGCGGTGCGGTGGTCGAGATGGAGCAGGTCGCCGAGGACGTCCTCGTCGGTGTGGCGGTGCTCCATCTCGCGCAGGTCCGCGAGCATGCTCGTCGCGAGCGCCTGCATCCGCCCGGCAGCGTTGGCGCAGGCGGAGATGGCGGCGGCGCGGTGGGAGTCGCTGCGGGACGCGGCGTCGGCGCCGCGCCGGGCGTCGGCGGCGGCGTGCCGTACGTTCTCGGCGGCCCGCTCGGCGTCGCTGTTGAGCTGCTCGATGCGCGCGGCGAGCAGGGCGTTCCGCTCGCGCAGCCGCTCACGGGCCGCCGTGAGGTGCGCGACGGCGGTGACGGCGGCGACGAGCGCCGCGGCGCCGCCCCAGGCGAGCGGCGTCCGTACGGAGGCGGGGGCGTCGGAAACGGCCCACAGGCACAGGAGGCCGCTGACGGCAGCCGATATCAGCAGGGCCGGTGCGGTGAACCGGAGTGAACGGCGCAAATTCGGCTACCTCGTAGACGGAGAAGCGGGGCAGAGGCGGTGAGAGGGAGGGGACGGCGGGGGACGGGGACGGTGTGCGGCGGGCGGGCGTACCCCTCAGGGACCGTCCGGGGAATCCGGGGGGACCCCGGGCGCCCCCAGAGGACCACAGAGAGGACTACTGAACGTGCTCAAACGGTGGCCACTATATGAGAATTGACGATCAGATTGGGAGGTTCCTGGCTGCTTTCTTCTCCCGTGCAGGTGTGGTGGAGATCGAAAACACCGATCCGCGCCCGCTCCGGGGGCATCCTGGAGACATGGCCGATCAGGTTGAGCAGCGGGAATCGACAGCAGCGGCGCTCTATACGTCCACCGCCCTCGCGCAGGAGCTGAAATCAGCCATGCGGGGAGAGGTGGACTTCGGGGCGGCCACGCGGGCCCTCATGACCATGGACGCGTCCAACTACCGCAGGGTTCCGGTCGGAGTGGTCGCGCCACGTGACACGGCCGACGTGGCGGCCGCCCTCGCGGTGTGCGCGGAGCACGGCGTACCGGTGGTGCCGCGCGGCGCGGGCACCTCGATCGCCGGACAGGCCACGGGCGTCGGGGTCGTCCTCGACCTCACCCGCCACCTGCGCTCCGTCGTATCGGTGGACGCGCGGGCCCGCACGGCGGTCGTCCAGCCCGGCGTCGTCCTCGACGATCTGCGCGCCGCCGCCCGCCCGTACGGCCTGACCTTCGGCCCCGATCCGTCCACGCACAGCCGGTGCACGCTCGGCGGGATGATCGGCAACAACGCGTGCGGGTCGCACTCGGTGGCCTGGGGCACCACCGCCGACAACGTCCACGGACTGTCCGTCCAGACGTACGGGGGCGAGGCGCTGCGCCTGGGCCGCGGGTGGGGCGGGGCCCCGGGATCCCCGTCGCCCGGCGCGCCCGCCGGGCTGCGCGCGCTGGTGGACCGGAACCTGGCGCTCCTGCGCACCGGCTTCCCGGCCGCGATGCCCCGCCGGATCTCCGGCTACGCCCTCGACGCGCTCCTCCCCGAGAACGGCACCGACCTGGCCCGCGCCTTCTGCGGCAGCGAGGGCACCCTCGGCGTCGTCACCGAAGCGACGGTACGGCTCGTCGAGTCGCCCGCCGCCCGCGCCCTCGCCGTACTCGGCTACCCCGACGAGAGCGCCGCCGCCGAGGCCGCCGCAGGGCTGCTCCCGTACGGTCCGCTCACCGTCGAGGGCATGGCCGAGGACCTGGTGCGCGGCGGCCACGACCTGCCGCGCGGCGGGGCCTGGCTGTTCGTGGAGACCGGCGGCGCGACATCCGCCGAGGCGCGCGCCCGCGCCGAGGAGATCGTGCGCACGGCCGACGCGCTCGACGGCGCGGTCGTGACCGACCCGGCGGGTCAACGGGCGCTGTGGCGCGTACGGGAGGACGCGGCCGGCACGGCGACGCGCATGCCGGACGGCAGCGAGGCCTGGCCCGGCTGGGAGGACTGCGCCGTCCCGCCCGCCCGACTCGGCACGTACCTCAGGGAGTTCAGGACGCTCCTGGGCGAACACGGGCTGCGCGGCACGCCGTACGGACACTTCGGCGACGGCTGCATCCATGTCCGCATCGACTTCGACCTGTTGACCGAGGACGGCGTACGCCGCTTCCGCCGCTTCTCGGAGGAGACGGCCGAACTCGTCGTCGCGCACGGCGGATCACTCTCCGGCGAACACGGCGACGGACTGGCCCGCGCCGAGCTGCTGCCGAAGATGTACGGAGACGAACTGGTCGGCCTCTTCAGCGAGTTCAAGGACGTCTGGGACCCGGGGGGCGGCCTGAACCCGGGCGTGCTGGCCCGTCCCGCCCGCCTCGACGAGAACCTGCGTTTCTCCGTACTGCCGCGCGAGCCCGTCGACGTCGCGTTCGGCTACCCGCACGACGGCCCGTCCGGCGGCGACTTCTCCGCGGCCGTCCGGCGGTGCGTGGGCGTCGCCAAGTGCCGTGTCGCCGGACCGAGTTCGGGTACGGGCGTCATGTGCCCCTCCTTCCGCGCGACGGGCGAGGAACAGCACTCGACGCGCGGACGCGCCCGGCTGCTCCACGAGATGCTCGCGGGCGAGGTGGTGACGGACGGCTGGCGCTCCACGGAGGTACGGGACGCCCTCGACCTGTGCCTGTCCTGCAAGGGCTGCCGCAGCGACTGCCCGGTGGGCGTGGACATGGCCACGTACAAGGCGGAGTTCCTGCACCACCACTACGCGGGCCGGCGGCGCCCGGCGGCCCACTACGCCATGGGGTGGCTACCGCTCTGGCTCCGGCTGGCGGCGCCCTTCGCGCGCGTACTGAACGCGGCGGCACGGGTACGGCTCCTGGCGGCGCTCGCGAAACGGCTCGGCGGGATCGCCCCCGAGCGGACGATCCCGGCGCTGGCGCCGGAGACGTTCGGCCGGTGGCTGCGCCGCAGGCGGCAGCCGCGGCCCGACGGCACGGCGAGGGGCGGTCCGCGGGCCGTGCTGTGGCCGGACACCTTCACGGAGTACCTGTCGCCGTCGGTCGGGCAGGCGGCGGTACGGGTGCTGGAGGCGGCGGGCCTCGACCTCGTGACTCCGGGGGCCCGGGGTGAGGACGGGGGCGTCGGAGGCGGCAAGGGTGGCAGGGGCGGCAAGGGTGGCAAGGGTGGCAAGGGTGGCCGGGGTGGCCGGGGTGGCAGGGTCTGCTGCGGGCTCACGTACGTCTCCACGGGCCAGCTCGACCGCGCCCGCACGGTCATGCGCCACACCCTCGACGTGATGGAACCGCTGCTCGACGCCGGCCTTCCGGTCGTCGTCCTCGAACCGAGCTGCGCCGCCGCGCTCACCACCGACCTCCCGGAACTCCTCGCCGACGACCCCCGCGCGGCCCGCCTCGCCGCGTCCGTCCGTACCTTCGCCCAGGCGCTGGAGGAGTGCGCCCCGCAGTGGCGGCCCCCGCGCCTCGACCGTACGGTCGCCGGCCAGACCCACTGCCACCAGCACGCGGTCCTGGGCGAAGGAGCGGAACGCCGCCTGCGCGAACAAGCGGGCCTGACCGGCGAGTTGAGCGGCGGATGCTGCGGCCTGGCGGGCAACTTCGGCTTCGAACATGGCCATTACGACGTCTCGGTGGCCTGCGCCGAGGACCAGCTGCTGCCCGCGGTCAGGGCGGTCGCGGACGGTACGGAGATCCTGGCGGACGGCTTCTCGTGCCGTACGCAACTGGAGCAACTGGACGGCACCCGGGCCCGGCACCTGGCGGAGGTGCTCGCGGAAGCGCTGGAGGATTGACCTCAAGCGCGGTCGAGGTCCTGGCCGAGCCTCCTCACCTTCCTTCAGGGCTGAACCCGGCCACGGCGCGGCACGGGCTCAACTCCGCGCGGAGGCAGGGGAGTGTGTGCGCAGCCCGTCGCTGACGACCGCGATGATCGGATCCAGCGCGCGCCCTTCCCCCCGGGTCATGCAGGCGGCCATCAGCGTCTGGACATCGGCGAGAGCGACATCGGCGCGCACGGCGCCGGCCTTCTGGGCGCGGTCCAGCAGGCTCTCCGTACAGTCGCACAGCAGGTCGAGGCCCATGCGGTCGTGCGCGCTGCCCTTGCCGTCCTTGCCGTCTTGGCCGTCCTGGCCGTTCTGGTCCTGGGGGGCCGTGGCCAGGTGTTCGGCCAGCCCGCGGTTGGCCGCGCCCGCGTGCACCGTGGCGGCGAGGAACAGGAAGAACGCGGTGCCGGGCTCCTCCCGCTCCGCGATCGCGTCGGCGCGGGCGACCAGTTCCTCCACCCCGCTGCGCAGGATGGCCTCGATCAGGTCCTCCTTGGTGGGGAAGTGCCGGCTGACGGTGCCGGTGCCGACCCCCGCGCGCCGGGCGATCTCGTGCACGGGCACGGACAGGCCCTCGGTCGCGAAGATCTGAGCCGCCACCTCCAGTACGTGCGCCCGATTACGCCGTGCGTCGGCGCGCAGCGGCGGTTGGTTCGTCATGGGTCTCCTCGCGGCGTGGACAACCGGGATGGCCGTCCCGTATGTTCATCGGTAAGCGGGATGCTCATCCCGATTCTAGGAGGTATCGCCATGTCTCGCCATGCCTGGACCGTCGAAGAAGTCCCCGACCAGCACGGACGTACGGCAGTGATCACCGGGGCCAACACCGGGATCGGCTTCGAGGTGGCCCGGATCCTCGCCCGGCGCGGCGCCGCGGTGGTACTGGCCTGCCGGACCCCGGCCAAGGCGGCCGATGCGGCCGACCGAATCCGTACCGCCGCGCCGGGCTCGACCGTCACCACGCTGCGGCTGGACCTGGCGTCCCAGGAATCCGTACGCGAGGCCGCCGAGGAGCTACGGGCCCGGCACGAGCGCGTCGACCTGCTCATCAACAACGCGGGCATGCTCGGCTCCAGGGAGCGCACCGTCACCGAGGACGGCTTCGAAGCGACGTTCGCGACCAACCACCTCGGCGTGTTCGCCTTCACCGGCCTGGTCCTGGACCGGCTGCTCCCGGTGCCCGGCTCTCGGATCGTGACGGTCAGCAGCATCGTCCACCGTTACGCCACCCTCGACTTCGACGACCTCCACTCCCTGCGGACGTACCGGAGGGACGCCGTCTACGGCCGCTCGAAACTGGCCAACCTGATGTTCACCTACGCACTGCAACGCCAACTGGCCGCGTCCGGCGCGCACACGGTCGCCCTGGCCGCGCACCCGGGCATGTCCCGTACGGAGTTCACCCGCGACCTCGGTCCGGTCAACCGGTTCCTCTTCGGCCCGCGCGCCAAGGCCGTGACCGGGTGGATGGTGCAGGACAAGGCGGTCGGCGCGCTGGGCGCGGTGCGCGCCGCGGTGGCCCCGGAGGCGCGGGGCGGCGAGTACTACGGGCCGCCCGGACGCGCCCAGTTCACCGGTCACCCCGTACGGATCGAGTCCAGCGCCAGGTCGTACGACACCGCCGCGCAAGCCCGGTTGTGGCGGGAGTCCGAGCGGCTGACGGGGGTCGGCCATCCCCTTCCGCAGCGCCAGAAGTAACGCCGGCCCGGCGGGACGGGGCTCGGGTTCGGCGCCCCGTGCGTCGGCGGCCCCGTCGGCTCACGCCTCGCGCACCCGCACGCGCCTCCAGCCAACAGCCAGGCCTTGCCGGAGTCGGGCCCGCGGGGGCCGTCCCGTCATCCTGGCGGCTTCGAAACCGAGGCGCCTGGCAGCTCGTCTTGGGAGGCGAGGCCAAGTGGATGGGAAGCCATGGTGGAGCAGGTGCGGGCGGGTGGCGGTGCGGTGTCGGCGGTGCGGGGGACGGTGAAGGCGGTGCTCCGGCGAGGCGCAAGTGCGCGTGAGGGCTCGGACCCGGGCGAGGGCTCAGGCTCGGGCTCGGGCTCAGGCTCAGGCTCAGGCTCGGGCGAGGGTGCGGAGGCGCGGTCGGCGTGGCGGCGGGGGCGGGTGGTCGCCGGGTTGGCGGTGGTGACGGGCGGGCTGCTGGCGTTTCACCGGGCGGTGCCCAACTCCGTCGGCGGAATGGGGAGTCTGCTGGAGGCGTTCCTGCCGTGGCTCGGCCTCGTGGCGGTGGTGCTGCTGGGGCCGGCGCTGCTGCGTCGCTCGGCCGTGGCGCTGCTGGCCCTGCTCCTTCCGGTGACCGCCTGGACGTACCTCTTCGGCGGGCTGCTGCTGCCCGGGGCGGAGCCCGGCCCGCGCGAACTGGTGGTGGTGCAGCACAACGTCAGCGACGAGAACGCCGACCCCGCCGGTACGGCCCGCGCGCTGGCCGGGGCCGAACCCGATCTCATCGCGCTGGAGGAGCTGATGCCCCCGGCGCTGGAGGTCTACGAGAAGGCCCTCGCCCCGGAGTACCCCCACCACGCGGTGCAGGGCAGCGTCGGGCTCTGGTCGAAGTATCCGCTGACCGAGGCGGGGCTGCTCGACATCAGCCCGCAGGGGATCGGCGAGGGGTGGCGGCGCGGGCTGCGCGCCGTGGTCCGCACGCCGCACGGTGAGGTCGCGGCGTACGTAGCGCACCTGCCCTCGATCCGCGTCCGGGCGAGCGGCCTCGCCTCCGCCTGGCGGGACGAGAGCGCGGGCCTGCTGGGCAGGGCGATCGGAGCGGAGAAGGTGGAGGCGCTGATCCTGCTGGGCGATCTGAACGGCACGGTCGAGGACCGGGGGCTGGCCCCGGTGACCTCGCGACTGAACGTCGCGGAACGGGGCATGGCCTTCAGCTTCCCCGCCGCCCTGCCCCTGGCGAGGATCGACCAGGTCATGGCCCGCGCGGGCACCGTCGCCGAGATCCGTACGCTGCCCGCGACCGGCAGCGACCATCTCCCGGTGGCCGCCCGGATCGCCTTGGAATGAGCGGGCGGCGTCGCGCGCGTCCCCCGTTACCCGCTACCCCGCGGTGGGCGGCCAGGCGTCCTCGGCGGCCCGGGCGGTGGGGTGGGTGGGGAAGACCGGTTCCAGGCCGACGAGGCGGAAGATCCGTCTGACCCGGTCGGGGACCGCGGCCAGCGCGATGGCCGCGCCGGACGCCAGGGCGTGGTTGCGGGCGGCGATCAGCACGGTGACACCGCTGGAGTCGCAGAACGTGAGACCGGCGAGGTCGAGGACGAGCTGCTGGCCCGTCCCCAGGTCGAGTCCGGTGAGCGCCGCGCGGACCTCGGGCGCGGTGCGGTGGTCCAGCTCCCCGGTCAGCTCGATGACCGCTCCGGTGGAGGTGGTGCGGGTGTGGAGGGTCAGGTGCTGGGTCACTGCGGCTCTTCACTGGTGGGTCGGGGCACATGGATGGCGAGGACGGCGGTGTCGTCGTCCACACCGGCGCCGAAGGTGTCGAGCAGGTCGCGGACCGCGCCCACGGCTTTCGACGCGGTGGTGGGGGCGAGGGCGCGGCCGAAGTCGAGGAGGGCGTCGTCGCCGTAGCGGTCCTCGCCGCCCGCGGCGGTGTGGGCCTCGGTCAGCCCGTCGGTGTGCAGGAGCAGGGTGTCGCCCGGGGTGAGACGGACGGTGGTGGTGGCGATGTGGGCGTCGGGCAGGACCCCGATGAGCTGTCCGCCGGGGGTGGGCAGATACGCGGCGGCGCCGTCCCCGCGCATCAGCAGGGCGGGCGGGTGCCCGCCGCTGGCCAGGGTGATGTGGAAGCCGCCGCGCTCGGTGTCCGGGGTGAGCAGGCCGAAGACGACGGTGCAGAACCGGGGATCGGCGCCGTTGTACTCGTGGTTCAGCACGGTGTTGAGATTGGCGAGTACGGCCACCGGATCGGGGTCGTAGACGGCGGCGGCGCGCAGCGTGTAGCGGGCCAGCGAGGTGACGGCCGCGGCTGCGGCGCCCTTTCCGCACACATCGCCCAGGAACAGGCCCCAGGCCCCGGCGGCCAGAGGGAAGAGGTCGTAGAAGTCGCCGCCGACCTCGTCGACGGAGGCGATGTGGTAGTACGCGGCCACGTCCAGGTCGGGCACGTTCGCCAGGGTCGGCGGCAGCAGCGTCTTCTGGAGGGTGGTGGCCAGGCGCTGGAGCCGGTCGCGTTCCTGGTCGGCCTCCTGACGGGCGCGCAGCAGCTCGGTCTCGTAGGCGCGCCGCTCGCGGGCGTCGAAGACGCTGGTACGGATCAGCAGCGGCTGCCCGTCGCTGCCCGTCTTCACCGTCGAGGTGACCATGACGGGCAGCCGGGAGCCGTCGGCGGCCTTCAGCTCCAGGGCGATGCCGCTGACCTCGCCCTGCAACCGCAGCAGCGGTGCGAAGTGGGTCTCGTGGTAGAGCCGGCCCCCGACGGTCAGCAGGTCGGAGAAGTACTTACGGCCCACCAGCTCGTCGCGTCCGTGGCCGAGCCACTCCAGCAGCGTCGTGTTGACCTTCGCGATGCGCCCGTCCATCAGGGTGGAGAGATAGCCGCACGGCGCGTGCTCGTAGAGGTCCTCGGCGCTGTCCTCCAGCAGTGCGGAGAACTGCGCCCGCTCCTGCGCCGATCCGCGGTCCGCGTCCGGGGCCGCGCCCTCCCCCTCGTCGCCCGTCCGGCACATCACCCGGCGGCTCCGGCGAACGCGGCGATCGCCGCGGCGGTCTCCTCCGGGGCGGCGAGCTGAGGGCAGTGTCCCGTCGCGTCCAGGGTGACCAGGCGGCTGCCCGGTATCCGCGCGTGCACGAACGCGCCCACCTCCGGCGGGGCTATCGCGTCGCTGGAACACTGGGCGACCAGCGTGGGCACCCGCACCGACGCGAGATCGGCGCGGTTGTCGGAGAGGAACGTCGCCCGGGCGAAGACCCGGGCGATGCCGGGGTCGGTACGGCAGAAGCTGTTGGTCAGCTCCTCACCCAGCTCGGGCCGCTCCGGGTTGCCCATGATCACCGGGGCCATGGCGCCCGACCATCCCAGATAGTTCGCGTCCAGCGACTCCAGCAGCTCGTCGATGTCCCCGGCGCTGAACCCGCCCCGGTAACCGGTGGCCGGGTCGTCGACGTAACAGGGCGAGGGGGCGAGCAGCACCAGCCCGGCGAACGCCCCCGGCTCCCGCCCGGCGGCCAGCACGCCCATCATCGCGCTCACCGAATGCCCCACGAACGTGACCGGGCCGAGCGCCAGCTCCCGGCACAGCTCCAGCACGTCGTCGGCGTAACCGTCCAGCGAGGCGTAGCGCTCCGGGCTCCACGCCGACAGCTCCGAGCCGCCCGAGCCGACATGGTCGAAGAGGACCACGGTGAAGTCCCGCTCCAGGGCGGGCACCACGAGGCGCCACAGGTTCTGGTCGCAGCCGAAGCCGTGCGCCAGCATCACCACCGGTCCCCCGGGGCACCCGGTCACCGTCACATGGTTCCTGCTCCGCACGTCCATGCGGCACATCCTCCCAGACCGGCTCCCGGCCGCTCGGGGCGATCGCGGGGCGGGTGGCACACCCCGGGGCGGGGGCCGGGGCGGTTCAGGCGCGGCCGAGATCCTCGGACACGGCCCACAGCCGTGCCGCGTTCTCCCGGTCCAGCGCGTACGGGGCCACCCCGGCGACGGAACCGGCCCGCTCGGTGACCGGCCCGGCCTCGGCGCAGTCCTCGAAGTAGCGGCCGGTGACCCCCTCCACCGTCGGGGAGGCGGCCAGCAGCGCCGAGGTGGCGGCGCCCTGCTCCACCGTCTTGCCCGGCGGCAGCGCGAGTTCGCCCGAGGCCACGAAGGCGGCCACCTGATCCATGTCCATGTGCCGGGCCAGCGAGGTGTCCGCGATGTTCCCCGGCATCAGCGCGTTGGCGGTGATCCCGTCGTCGGCCCACCGCTCGGCGGCACCGACGGCGAAGAGGGTGTTGGCGGTCTTCGACTGCCCGTAGGAGGTCCACGGGTCGTAGGGGCGGAAGCGGTAGGCCAGGTCGTCGAAGACGACCGGGGAGAAGAGATGGCCGATGGAGCTGACCGAGACGACCCGCGCGCCGCCCGCCGCCGCGAGCGCCGGACGGAGCCCGGTGGCTAGGGCGAAGTGGCCCAGGTGGTTGACGGCGAACTGCCACTCCTGGCCGTCCGGGGTACGGGAGAGCCGCGGCAGCGCCATCACGCCCGCGTTGTTGACCAGGATGTGCAGCGGGCCCTGCCAGGCCGCCACGAACGCGGCGACCGTCGACCGGTCGGCCAGATCGAGCCGCCCCACGGTCAGCTTCCCCGACCCGGGTGGCAGTTCCGCCGCCAGGCGCTCCGCCACACGGGCGCCCGCGGCGGTGTCCCGTACGGCCAGGGTGACATCGGCCCCCGCGGCGGCGAGCACCCGGGCCGTCTCCGCCCCGATGCCCGATCCGGCTCCGGTCACCACGGCCCGGCGGCCGTGCAGATCGACGCCTTCGGTCACCTCGGCGGCGGTGGTGCTCGCCCCGAACGTACGGGGGTGGTGCGGTGCGGACGACGGTACGGACATGGGAGCGATCTCCTGACGTTGACGGATGACTGCTTGACGCGAATCGGGTCGGTGCCGCTGGTGGCGAGGGGCGGTACGAGGCCGGGGCGCTCCGGATCAGCCCTGGGCGATCCGGGAGACGTGCTGCCAGTCGGCCCAGGTCCGCAGGCGCTCGGCGTAGACGGGCTCGATGATCTTGATGGGGTCCGTGCCGAACAGCACCCGCAGCGGCGGGTTCTCGGCGTCGACGACGTGCAGCAGGGCTTCGCCCGCGTCCGCCGGGTCGGCGTACCTGGCTCCCTCGAAGGCGGCCGCACCGGCGGCGCGGACCTCGTCGTATGCGGGGTTCGGCCGGGCCCGCGCGGCCGAGGAGCCCGCCCAGTCGGTGGAGAAACCGCCCGGCTCGACGACCGTGACCTTGATCCCGAAGCCGGCGACCTCCTGGGCCAGGGACTCGCTGAACCCTTCGAGCGCCCACTTGGACGCGTGGTACGCGCCCAGCGACGGGAACGCGGCCACGCCGCCCACGGACGACACCTGCACGATGTGGCCGCTCCGCTGCGCGCGCAGGATCGGCAGCACGGCCTGGGTGACCCAGTACGCGCCGAAGAGGTTCGTCTCCAACTGGTCGCGCAGCTCCTGCTCGCCGACCTCCTCGACCATGCCGAACAGCCCGTACCCGGCGCTGTTGACCACGACGTCGAGGCGGCCGAACCGCTCGTGCGCGGCGCCCACCGCCGAGGTGACGGCAGCCTTGTCGGTGACGTCCAGGGCGAGCGGCAGGACCGCGTCGTCGCCGTACCGGGTGACCAGATCGTCCAGCGCGGCCGTGTTCCTGGCGGTCGCGGCGACCCGGTCGCCGCGCTCCAGCGCGGACCGGGCGAAGGCGCGCCCCAGGCCGCGGGACGTGCCGGTGATGAACCAGACCTTGCTCATGACGTCTCCTTCGGGGTCGGGCGGGCCCACCGGAAAGGACCTCCGGGGGCCTGTTTCACCGTAACCCACAAAGTTAGACGAGTCCAAATATGAACTCGTCCATAAATCGGCACGTACAATGCCGCACATGGCAGGAACGATGAATCTGCGCGAGCGCAAGAAGCTGGCGACCTGGCGCGCCATCCACACCGCCGCCCTGCGGCTCTTCGACGAGGTCGGCTTCGAGGCCACGACCGTCGAGCAGATCGCGGCCGCGGCGAACGTCTCGCGCGCCACCTTCTTCAACTACTTCGCGGGCAAGGAGGCCGTGGTCTTCGACCAGACGCCCGAGGAGCGCCGCCACTGGCAGGCGCTGATGGAGGACCGTCCTGCCGACGAGCCGCTCTGGGACTCGCTGGCGGCCGTCCTCACGGGGTTCTGCGAGAGCCTGCGCGAGCGCATACCGATGCAGCGCCGGCTCAAGGCGCAGTCACCGGCGCTCGCCCAGTCGGGCCAGAACTTCGGCGAGCGGTTCTTCACCGATCTGCGGAACTGGGCGGCGGACCGCTCCGCCGCCACCGGGCAGGACGAGCTGACCACGGCCCTGAGCGTGAACCTCGCCGTGGCGGCCACCCACACCGCGTATCAGATCTGGCCGGAGGATGAGCCCTTCGACGGTTTCCTGCGGCGACTGGAGGAATGCCTCCACCAAGCGCGCCCCGGCGCGGCCACCGACTGACCCCCGTCACCTCTCCGGCCGCCCCACTCCGCCGTCCGCGTCACTCCTCCGTCCGCGTCACTCCTCCGTCCGGCCGCCCGCCGCCACCTTGCTCGGCGGCGACGCGGACGGGGACGAGGACGGCGACGCGGACGGGGACGAGGACGGGGACGAGGACGGGGACGACGGCCGCTGGTCGTCCGGCTGCGGGCCGTACGCCGTCAGGAAGCGGTCCCTGAAGGTGTCCATGCGCCAGACCGGGGCGTCCGGGCCCGGCTTCAGGCCGTCCTGCCAGCCCCAGTCGGCGATCCGGTCGAGGACCGCCGGGTCGCGGGCGACGATCGAGATCGGGACGTCGCGGCCGGCGCCGGGTCCTGTGACGGTCGCGTTGGGCTGGTGGTCGCCGAGGAAGACCAGGACGGTGTCGTCGGTGCCGTACTTCTCCACGTACGAGATGAGGCTGCTCAGCGAGTACTCGATCGCCCGGCGGTACTCGCGCCGCAGCTTCTCCGGGTCCGCCAGGACCTCCTTCGGGTCCGTGCCCGCCTTCTTGATGCCGTGGTAGACCGAGCCGTCACCGATCTCGTCCCAGCCGACCATCTTGGGGATCGGCGACCACGGGTTGTGGCTGGAGGCGAGGACGATCTCCGTCATCAGCGGTTCGCGGTTCTTCCTGCCGTGCTCCAGGCGCTCGTACGCGTCCAGGCTGTACTGGTCCGGTACGGGCGACCAGCTGAACTTCGGGCCCTGGTAGCCGATGTCCCGCGAGTCGTAGATGTGGTCGAGGCCGAAGAACCTCCCCTCCGGCCAGGAGCGGGTGACGCCCGGCATGATGCCGACCGTCCGCCAGTCGCCGGTGCGGCCGAAGGCGCCGGTGAGGGTGAGGCGGTCGCTCGACGTGACGCTGCGGTACCGCTGCTGGTTCTTGATCCACATGCCGGACATGAAGGTGGAGTGCGCCAGCCAGCTTCCCGCGCCCGCCACCGGCGAGGTGAGGAAGCCGCTCTCGGAGGCGAACCCGGCCGCCTTGAGCCGGTCGGTCCCGTCCGCCAGCACCTCGCCGACCTGCGGGGCCATCGCCGGGTCCTCGATCGCGCTGCGGCCGTAGCTCTCGATGAACGTGAAGATGACGTCCTTGCCGCGCAGCCCCGTCAGGAGCTGGTCGTCCGGGGTGGCGCGGAAGTGGTCGACGGCGGCTTCCTCGGCGAACACCTTCCCGTCCTTGAGGCCGGCGCTCACCAGGTCCGCGTGGTTCTGTACGAGATCGGTCGCCGTCCTGGACGCGACCGGCGCCCCGGCGACCTGTAGGCCGAGCGCCGTGCAGGTGACCCACACGGTCCCGAACAGCAGGGTGGTACGGGTCGTCGCGCCGCTGTGGCGCACCAGGAGGCCGGCCAGCCGTACGACCGCCAGCGTCATCAGGACGACCAGGGCGAGGGCGAGGACCGCGACCCCGATCACGGCGGCGATCGCGCCGGCCCCGCCGAGGGTGTCCCTGAGGAACGACTCGGCGTCGTCGAACAGGATCCAGTCCAGCACCAGGTCGAACGGCCGGTCCAGGACCGTGTGGAAGCCCATGTCGAGGAAGTTGAGGATGGTCACCAGACCGAGGACCGCGCCCGCGCCCGCCGCCGCCACCCGGCCCGCCCGGGGCGGCAGGACGAGCAGCACGCCGGCGCCGATGATCGCCTCCACCGGTATGTGGACGAAGGCGCCGGGGGTGAGGAGGGCGGTCTCGTTCGGGAGGAGGAGGGCGAGGAAGACCAGCACGGCGGCCAGGGCGGTGAGCGTCCAGGACGCGGCACGGACCAGGGACGGGCGTCGGTCCCGCACAGGGGAGGGCGCGGCTGCGGAGGAGGGCGCGTCTGCGGGGGAGGGCGCGGCCGGTTCCTCGCCGGGAGTGGGCTCGGCCGGGGTGATCCCGTCCTTCGGATCCTTCGGGGGCCCGGTCGGCGTCGGGCCCTCGTGGGGGGTCGCTCCGTCCGTGTTCAGCAGGCGGCGAGCGCGCGTCCAGAGCGACAACCTGAAGGTCCTTCCGTGCGAAACCCTGGGGTGACACGGCGGACCGGGCCCGTCGGGCAGGACCGCCGCCAGACTGTACGGACCTGCGACGGTTTCGGTTCAACCGTCCGGGTGCGACGGCGGAGGTACGTACGCGGGTCACGCGCGTTCGCGTACGCGGGTCACGCGCGTTCGTACGCGGTGACGCGTAGGTACTCGGTCACGTGTACGTGCCCGGTGACGCGTACGTGCCCGGTGACGCGTTCCGCGCCAGCTCGCGCGCCAGTGCCACGAGACGGTGTACCGCCGGATGCGGCGCCGCTTCCCGCCAGGCCAGGAAGAGCTGGAGCGGCGGCGCCTCCGGGAGCGGGCGGTAGGCGACCCCGGGGTGTGGGTGCACGGCCGGCGTCGAGGTGCCCGTGACACCGATGCCCCTGCCCGCCGCGATCGCTGTCAGCCAGTCGTCGGTGTTGCCGACGGTGAGCGTGGTCACCGGGCCGGTCTCCCGTGGCCACAGGGCCGGGGTCGTGGTGCCCGAGACCGTGTTCACGAGCACCGTCTCGGACGCCAGTTCCGCCAGTGTCAGCGACGCACGGGCCGCGAGCGGGCCGTCGGCGGGGACCGCCGCCATCCGCTCCTCGGTGAACAGCAGCTCCTTGACCAGCCCCGGGGTCTCCACCGGCCCCGGCCCGCGCAGCAGCGCCGCGTCGACCTCGCCCCGGGCGAGCCCCGCCGTACGGTCGTCGATCCTGAGCAGTTCCAGCGGGGTCTCCGGGTGCTCCCGCTCCCAGCGCCGCAGCAGGGGCGTCGTGTACGGGCCGAAGGCCGACCAGGCGTGGCCGAGCCGCAGCGGCCGGTGGCTCAGCCGGCCGACGTCGAGCGCCTCGTCGAACGCGGCGACCGCCGACGCCGCCTTGTCGCGGAAGGCGCGGCCCTCGGCGGTGAGGGCGAGGTGGTGGGTGGAGCGCTCCGCGAGCCGTACGCCGAGCTGCTTCTCCAGCGCGGCGAGGGTACGGGAGACGACGGGCTGCGTGAGGTGGAGCCGGGCTGCCGCCCTGGTCACGCTGGATTCTTCGGCGATGGCGAGGAAGCAGCGGAGGTGGCGCAGCTCGATGCTCATGCTTCTGGAGCATAACGCCAGCCCACTTGGCATTTCCGGAGGTGGAGGCGGCGGTCGTAGCGTGGGCGGGTGATGAGCGGCTGCCGCGTGGGCGAGCGGGGCGCGAAAGTGCAGTATCTTGGATTCGGTGTCCATTGTGATGGACTGTCGTGCCGCAGTGACCGGCCGATGGCCGACCGGCCGGTGCTCGACCGGCCGGTGCTCGACCGGCCGATGGCTGACTGATGTGAGATGGGAGGGGTTGGGGTGGAAGAGTCGCGTACCGCCGCCTTGGGTGCCGCCGTGCCGGTGCCCGAAGCCGTTGCGGCAGGGGTTGCCGACGGGGCGGGTTCCGGCTCGGACCCCGGCTCCCGGAGGCGGGTCCTCGGGCCCGTCGCTCTCGTCGTCGCGGGCGGGGTCTCCGTGCAGTTCGGGGCGGCCGTCGCGGTCATGCTCATGCCCCGTACCGGTGCCGTCGGCATCGTCACGCTGCGGCTCGGGCTCGCCGCGCTCGTCATGCTCGCCGTGTGCCGGCCGAAGCTGCGCGGGTACGCGCGCGCCGACTGGGGGACCGTCGTCGCGTTCGGCGCCACCCTCGCCGCCATGAACGGCCTCTTCTACCAGGCCCTCGAACGTATCCCGCTGGGTGTCGCCGTCACCCTGGAGGTTCTCGGTCCGCTGGCTCTCTCGGTGATCGTCTCCCGGCGGCTGGTCAATCTCCTGTGGGCGGTGCTCGCGCTCGGCGGGGTGGTGCTGCTCAGCGGCGGCGGCTTCGACCGGATCGACCTGGTGGGCGTCGCATACGCACTCGGTGCGGGCGTCATGTGGGCGACGTACATAGTCTTCAGCGCGCGTACCGGCCGCCGCTTCCCGCAGGCGGACGGGCTCGCGCTGGCGATGGCGGTCGGCGCGCTGCTCATCCTGCCGCTGGGGATCGCGGAGTCGGGGACGAAACTGCTGGTGCCGTCCACGCTGGGGCTGGCCCTGGTGGTGGCGTTCATGTCGTCCGTCCTGCCATACACCCTCGAACTGCTCGCGCTGCGGCGGCTGCCCGCGCCCACCTTCGCCGTGCTGATGAGTCTGGAACCGGGAGTCGCGGCGGCCTCCGGATTCCTCCTCCTGAACCAGGCGCTCTCCGTGGTGGACGCACTGGCGATCGCGCTGGTCATCGCGGCGAGCATGGGGGCCGTACGGACCCAGACGCGTAAGCGGACGCGCGCCCGGCTGCGGGCGGCGGACCAGGTGACAGCGGGGAAGTAAAGCAAGCGTGCTTGCTTGTTTCTGTGGGCGCTGCCATGCTCCGGGACACGCACACCGCCGTGCCCCGAGGGGAGCGCATCCGTGTCCGACGCTGTTGCCGTGTTCGGTGACCTGAAGGCCGAGAGTGATGAACTCGACCTGATCGTACGGGAGTTGCGCGAGGCGGAGTGGGCGAAGGGCACCCCCGCCCCCGGCTGGACCATCGCCCACCAGATCGCCCACCTCGCCTGGACCGACGCCGTGGCGCTGCTCGCCGTGACCGACCCCGGCGCCTTCGCCGTGGAGGCGGAGCGGGCCGCCGACGCCCCCGCCACCTTCGTCGACGAGGCCGCGCGGGCCGGGGCCGGGCCGCCCGCCCCCGTACTCCTCGCCCGGTGGCGCGAGGGCCGCGCACGCCTCGGTGCCGCCCTCGACGAGGCCCCGCCCGGTGCGCGTTTCCCCTGGTACGGGCCGCCGATGAGCGCCCCGTCCCTGGCCACCGCCCGGCTGATGGAGACCTGGGCGCACGGCCAGGACATCGCGGACGCGCTGGGTGTGACGCGGGCGCCGACCGCACGGCTGCGGCACGTCGCCAGGATCGGTGTACGGGCCCGTGACTACGCCTATCTCGTCCGGGGCGAACAGCCGCCCGCCGAGCCGTTCCGTGTCGAACTGGCCGGGCCGGCAGGTGAGTTATGGGCGTACGGGCCCGAGGAGGCGACCCAGTACGTGACCGGGCCCGCGCTCGACTTCTGTCTGCTGGTGACACAACGGGCCCATCGCGCGGACCTCGCCGTACGGGCGAAGGGCGCCGACGCCGACCACTGGCTGGAGATCGCGCAGGCGTTCGCCGGGCCGCCGGGGGAGGGCCGCGCTCCCGGGGGCTTCCAGGGCCGGGGCGTGTGAGCCGGGTGGGCGACGGCGAGGGCATGTCCCGTGACGGCGTGCTGCGGATCGGGAACGCCTCCGGCTTCTACGGCGACCGTTTCGACGCGCTGCGCGAGATGCTCACCGGCGGCCCCCTCGATGTGCTGACCGGGGACTACCTCGCCGAACTGACCATGCTCATCCTCGGCCGCGACCGCCTGAAGGACCCGCGCGCGGGGTACGCCAAGACCTTCCTGCGGCAGTTGGAGGAGGGGCTCGGGCTGGCCCATGAGCGGGGCGTCCGGATCGTCACCAACGCGGGCGGCCTGAACCCGGCCGGACTCGCCGACGCCATAAGGGAGTTGGCCCAACGGGTCGGAGTGCCGGTACGGGTCGCCCATGTCGAGGGCGACGACCTGCTGCGGCAGCGGCAGTGGGGCGACGGCGTCCTCACCGCCAACGCCTACCTCGGCGGCGCCGGGATCGCCGCCTGTCTGCGGGCCGGCGCGGAGGTCGTCGTCACCGGGCGCGTCACGGACGCGGCGCTGGTCACCGGGCCGGCCGGCGCCCACTTCGGCTGGTACGAGGCGGGGCCGGCCGACGGCCCCGGCCGCGACCCTGGCCCCGGCCACCGCCGGGACCGCCACCTCGACGCGCTCGCCGGGGCGGTCGTCGCCGGGCACGTGCTGGAGTGCGGCACCCAGGCGACCGGCGGGAACTACTCCTTCTTCACCCGGCACGACGTACGCCGCCCCGGCTTCCCCCTCGCCGAGATCCACGCCGACGGCTCGGCGGTGATCACCAAGCACGACGGTACGGGCGGGGTCGTGGACCTCGGCACCGTCACCGCCCAACTGCTCTACGAGACCGGGGGCACCCGGTACCCGGGCCCGGACGTGACCGCCAGGATCGACACCGTACGGCTCCACCGGGACGGCCCCGACCGCGTCAGGATCACGGGCGTACGCGGCGAACCGCCGCCCCGGACGCTCAAGGTCGGGCTGAACCGGATCGGCGGCTGGCGCAACGAGATCGTCTTCGTCCTCACCGGCCTCGACATCGAGGCCAAGGCCGCTCTCGTACGCACCCAGGTGGAGGACGCGCTCGGCGGAGCCGACGCACTCGGCACGCGTGGGGTGCCCGGCGCACCGGCCGCGCGCCGCCGTCCGGCGGAGGTCCGCTGGGAGCTGTCCCGTACGGACCGGCCGGACGCCGCCACCGAGGAGACCGCGAGCGCCCTGCTCCGGCTCGTCGTGCGCGACGGCGACCCGGAGGCGGTGGGGCGGGCGGTCACCGGGGCGGCGGTCGAGCTGGCGCTCGCCAGTTACCCGGGGTTCCACGTGACGGCCCCGCCGGGCAAGGGCGCGCCGTACGGGGTCTTCGAGGCGGCGTACGTCGACGCGGACGAGGTGACCCAGGTGGCCGTACTGCCGGACGGGAAGCGCGTCTCCATCCCACCTCCCTCACGCGGCGGAGCCGGTGACCTGGATGTCGTACCGCCGCCCGGACTTCCCGAGCCGCTGCCGGCCGGGCTGCCCACCCGCCGCGTCCCCCTCGGCACCGTCGCGGGCGCCCGCAGCGGTGACAAGGGCGGGGACGCCAACGTGGGGCTCTGGGTGGAGAGCGAGCGCGCGTGGCGGTGGCTGGCACACGAGCTGACGGTCGAGCGCTTCCACCAACTCCTGCCGGAAACATCCGACTTGACCGTCACACGGCATCTCCTTCCGCGCCTCCGCGCCGTCAACTTCACCGTCGAGGGGCTGCTCGGTGAGGGGGTCGCCGCGCGGGCCCGGTTCGATCCGCAGGCGAAGGCGCTGGGGGAGTGGCTGCGCGCGCGCCGTCTCGACATCCCGGCATCGCTGATCACGGGATCCCCGCACACCGGGCCGGCTGAGTGCGCCGAGGCGGCTGAGCCGGCCGACTGCGCCGGGCGCACCGAACCCGCCGACTGCGTCGAACCCGCCGGGCGTACCGAACCCGTCGGACCAGCCGGGCGTACCGAACCCGCCGAACCCGCCGGACCCGCCGGACCCGCCGAACCCGCCGGACCCGCCGAACCCGCCGGACCCGCCGAACGCGGCGTGTCCACCGAACGCACCGGACCCGCCGAACGCACCGGACCCGCCCCGCGCGCCCCATCAGCCCAGCCCGCCCCGGAGGTCCCGCAGTGACCGTGCTCCCCTCGGCCCTCGACGTCACCTCCGCCGCGTACGCCGCCCACCGCGAGGCCATGCTCGCCAAGCTCGCCCAGCTCGACGCCGAGCACGCGAAGGCCCTCGCGGGCGGCGGCGAGAAGTACACCGCCCGCCACCGGGCGCGCGGCAAGCTCCTCGCCCGGGAGCGGATCGAGCTGCTGCTCGACCCCGACACACCGTTTCTGGAGCTCTCCCCGCTCGCCGCCTGGGGCAGCGAGTACCCCGTCGGCGCCTCCATGGTCACCGGCGTCGGTGTGGTCGAGGGCGTCGAGTGTGTGATCACCGCCAACGACCCGACCGTACGGGGCGGTTCGTCCAATCCCTGGACGCTGCGCAAGGCCCTGCGGGCCAACGGGATCGCGTACGCCAACCGCCTCCCCCTCATCAGTCTGGTCGAGTCGGGCGGCGCCGATCTCCCTTCCCAGAAGGAGATCTTCATCCCCGGCGGGGCGCTCTTCCGTGATCTCACCCGGCTCTCCGCCGCCGGGATCCCCACCGTCGCCGTCGTCTTCGGCACCTCCACGGCGGGCGGCGCGTACGTCCCCGGGATGTCCGACCACACCGTCATGATCGAGGAGCGGTCGAAGGTCTTCCTCGGCGGGCCGCCGCTGGTGAGGATGGCCACGGGCGAGGAGAGCGACGACGAGTCCCTGGGCGGCGCCGCGATGCACGCCCGTACGTCGGGGCTCGCGGACCACTTCGCGCGGGACGAGCCGGACGCGCTCCGGCAGGCCCGGCGCATCGTCGCCCGCCTCAACTGGCGCAAGGCGCGGGCCGATCCGACGCCCACGGCCCGGATCGAGCCGCCGTCGTACGACGAGGACGAACTCCTCGGGATCGTCCCCGGCGACCTGAAGATCCCCTTCGATCCGCACGAGGTCGTCGCCCGGATCGTGGACGGCTCCGACTTCGACGCGTTCAAGCCGCTGTACGGGCCCAGCCTGGTCACCGGCTGGGCCCGGCTGCACGGCTTCCCGGTCGGGATCCTCGCCAACGCGCACGGTGTGCTGTTCTCCGCCGAGTCGCAGAAGGCCGCGCAGTTCATCCAGCTCGCCAACCAGCGTGACATCCCGCTCGTCTTCCTCCACAACACCACCGGCTACATGGTCGGCAAGGAGTACGAGCAGGGCGGCATCATCAAGCACGGCGCGATGATGATCAACGCGGTGGCGAACTCGAAGGTCCCCCACCTCTCCGTCCTGATGGGCGCGTCGTACGGCGCCGGCCACTACGGCATGTGCGGCCGGGCCTACGATCCGCGCTTCCTCTTCGCCTGGCCGAGCGCCAAGTCCGCCGTCATGGGCCCGCAGCAGCTCGCGGGCGTCCTCTCGATCGTGGCGCGCGCCTCGGCCGAGGCGAAGGGGCAGGTGTACGACGAGGAGGGGGACGCGGCGCTGCGCGCGGTGGTGGAGCGGCAGATCGAGTCCGAGTCGCTGCCGGCGTTCCTGTCGGGGCGGCTGTACGACGACGGGGTCATCGATCCGCGCGACACCCGCACCGTCCTCGGCCTGTGCCTGTCCGCCGTGCACAGTGCCCCGGTCGAGGGCGTGCGCGGCGGCTTCGGCGTCTTCCGGATGTGAGGTCCCAGATGATCGAGTCCTTGCTCGTCGCCAACCGGGGCGAGATCGCCTGCCGGGTCTTCCGCACCTGCCGCGAGCTGGGGATCGCGACGGTCGCCGTGTACGCGGACGCCGACGCGGGCGCGCTGCACGTACGGCAGGCCGACACGGCCGTACGGCTGCCGGGGGCCGCGCCAGCCGACACCTATCTGCGCGGCGACCTGATCGTGGCGGCGGCGCTCGCGGCGGGCGCGGACGCCGTCCATCCGGGGTACGGATTCCTCTCCGAGAGCGCGGAGTTCGCCCGGACGGTCCTCGGCGCGGGGCTGGTGTGGGTCGGACCACCGCCGGAGGCGATCGCGGCGATGGCGTCGAAGACCCGGGCCAAGAAGCTGATGGCGGCGGCCGGTGTACCGCTGCTCACGCCCGTCGACCCGGCCGCCGCCACCGGGGCCGAGCTGCCGCTGCTGCTGAAGGCGGCGGCGGGTGGCGGCGGACGCGGGATGCGCGTGGTCCGTGAACTCGGCGATCTCAACGATGCGTTGAGGGAGGCCTCGGCGGAGGCGCGGTCCGCGTTCGGGGACGGGGAGGTCTTCGCCGAGCCGTACGTGACGGGGGCCCGCCATGTGGAGGTGCAGATACTCGCCGACGCGCACGGCACGGTGTGGGCGCTCGGCACCCGCGACTGCTCGCTCCAGCGCCGCCACCAGAAGGTCATCGAGGAGTGCCCGGCGCCCGCGCTGCCCGAAGCGCTCCGTACGGAACTGGCCGGGGCGGCCGTCGCCGCCGCCCGCGCGGTCGGCTACCGGGGCGCGGGCACGGTCGAGTTCCTGATCGCGGACGACGGCCGCCCGTACTTCCTGGAGATGAACACCCGCCTCCAGGTCGAACACCCGGTCACGGAGGAGGTGTTCGGCCTGGATCTGGTCGCCCTGCAACTCTCCGTCGCGGAGGGCACGGCCCTCCCGCCGGAGCCACCGGCCGGGCACGGGCACGCGGTGGAGGCACGGCTCTGCGCGGAGGACCCGGCGGACGGCTGGGCCCCGCGCACCGGCCGGCTCCACGCGCTGGAGGTGCCGGGCGCGGGGACCGGCGCCGGCCTCGCGGGAGACGGCGCGGCAGGAGACAGGGGCGTCACCGACAGGGGCGTGGCGGACGGCCCCGCGGTGGACAGGGGCCCCGGCGCGCCCCGGCTGCGGCTCGACACCGGATACACCGGGGGCGACACCATCGGCGTCCACTACGATCCGCTCCTCGCCAAGGTCATCGCCTGGGCGCCCACCCGGGAGGCCGCCCTGCGCCGCCTCCGGGACGCGCTGCGCCGGGCCCGGGTGCACGGACCCGTCACCAACAGGGACCTGCTCGTACGGTCGTTGGGCCACCCGGACTTCGTCGCCGCCCGCCTCGACACCGGCTTCTACGACCGCCACCTGGCAGCCCTCACCGCCCCGGACCCGGGCCCCGGCGCACGGCACGCCGCCGTCGCCGCCGCGCTCGCCGACGCCGCGTCCCGGGCCCTGCGCGACGGGGTGCCCGCCCGGCTCGGCGGCTGGCGGAACGTACCGTCTGCGCCGCAGAGCAAGACGTACGGCGCGCACGAGGTCCGCTACCGGGCGACCCGCGACGGATTCGTGGTCGAGGCGGCGGACGGGGAGACCGCAGGCTCCGGGACCTCCGGGACCTCCGGGACCTCCGGGACCTCCGGGACCTCCAGTTCCCCCAGGGCCCCCGGGACCCCCACGACATCCGGGGGCTCCGGAGCCGGCGAGGCGATACGGGTCGTCGCCGCCTCCCCCTCCCGCGTCAGCCTCGAAGTCCACGGTGCCGTCCGCCACTTCGACGTCACCGCGTACGGCGACGAGGTCCACGTCGACTCCGCCACCGGCGCTTACCGGCTGCTCGCCCGCCCCCGGTTCCCCGGTCCCGGCCGTACCGCCGAGGCGGGGTCGCTGCTCGCGCCCATGCCCGGGACCGTCGTACGCGTCGCGGACGGGCTGGCCGAGGGGGCGCGGGTCGGCGCCGGGCAGCCCCTCGTCTGGCTGGAGGCCATGAAGATGGAGCACCGTGTCGTCGCGCCCGCCTCCGGCACGCTCACCGCACTCCTCGCCGTCCCCGGCCGCCAGGTCGAGGTCGGTGCCCTGCTCGCCGTCGTCACCGCCACCGACGCACCGGAGGAAGATCCCTCATGAGCGGCACCAGCAGCAGAACCAGCACCAGCAGCGGCACCAGCAGCAGCGGCACCAGCAGCAGATCCAGCACCGGCGAGAGTGCCCGCACCGGCGGTGCCCGCACGAGCGCCCGTTTCCTGACCGAGAGCGAGGAACACACCGCGCTCCGTGCCGCCGTCGCCGCCCTCGGCCGCCGCCACGGGCGCGGCTACGACCGCGAGACCCTGTGGCGCGAGGCCGGCAAGCTCGGATACCTCGGCGTGAACCTGCCCGAGGAGTACGGCGGCGGAGGCGGCGGCATCGTAGAACTCTCCCTGGTACTAGAGGAGTTGGGGGCGGCGGGCTGCCCGCTCCTGCTGATGATCGTGTCGCCCGCCATCTGCGGCACGGTGATCGCCCGCTTCGGCACGGAGGCCCAGAAGCGCCAGTGGCTCCCCGGCCTCGCCGACGGCTCCCGCACCATGGCCTTCGGCATCACCGAGCCGGACGCCGGCTCCAACTCCCACCGGATCACCACCACCGCCCGCCGGGACGACCGGGGCGACGGCTGGGTCCTGAACGGCCGCAAGGTCTTCGTCTCAGGCGTCGACATCGCGGACGCCACGCTCATCGTCGGCCGTACGGAGAACGCGGCGACCGGCACCCTCAAGCCGTGCCTCTTCGTCGTCCCGCGCGACGCCGACGGCTTCGTCCGTACCCCCATCGACATGGAACTCCACGCGGCGGAGAAGCAGTTCGAGCTGGTCCTCGACGACGTGAGGCTGCCCGCCGACGCGCTCGTGGGCGACGAGGACGCCGGGCTGCGCCAGCTCTTCGCCGGGCTCAACCCCGAACGTGTGATGACCGCCGCGTACGCGCTCGGCATCGCGCGGTACGCGCTCGGCCGCGCCGTCGAGTACGCGAAGACCCGGCAGGTCTGGTCGGCGCCCATCGGCGCCCACCAGGCCATCGCACACCCCCTGGCGCAGTCCCACATCGAGATCGAGCTCGCCGAGCTGATGCTGCGCAAGGCCGCCCATCTCTACGACGCGGGCGATGACACCGGCGCGGGCGAGGCCGCCAACATGGCCAAGTACGCCGCCGGGGAGGCCTGTGTGCGCGCCGTCGACCGGGCCGTGCACACCCTCGGCGGCAACGGGCTCACCCGCGAGTACGGTCTCGCGTCGCTCGTCACCGCTGCCCGCGTGGCCCGGATCGCGCCCGTGAGCCGCGAGATGATTCTGAATTACGTATCCCACCAGTCCCTGGGTCTCCCCAAGTCGTACTGAGACAGGCGATTCTGGCCGTCCTGGCGCGGCATCCCGCACCCCGGTGCGACCGCCCGCGCCGAACCCGTAGCGAAGGGGATCGCCATGGTGTTCAACGGAGTTGACGAGGTCCAGGAGGGCCACCGGGCCAGGGTGTTCCGCAGCGCGTACGCGGCGGTCCCGGCCGTCGATCTGCCCATCCACGAGGCCGTGCTCGGCCGCGCCGACGCGTACGGGGACACCGTCGCCCTCATCGACGGGACGACCGGCCTGACCACCACGTACGCCCAACTCGACGCCATTCACCGGCGGCTCGCCGCCGCGTTCGCCGACGCGGGGGTGCGCAAGGGCGATGTCCTCGCCCTGCACAGCCCGAACACCGTCGCGTATCCGGCGGTGTTCCACGCGGCGACCCGCGCCGGGGCGACCGTCACCACCGCGCACCCCCTCGCCACCCCGGAAGAGCTCGCCACGCAGCTCCGTGACGCCGCGGCCCGCTGGGTCGTCACCGTCTCGCCCCTGCTCGAAGTGGCGCGAAGAGCAGCCGAGTTGGTCGGCGGTATCGAGGAGATCTTCGTCTGCGACCGGGCGCGGGGACACCGCTCGGTCCTCGACCTGGCGCGGTCGGCAGCGCCCGTACCCGAGATCGCCATCGACCCCGGCGAGGACGTCGCGGCGCTCCCGTACTCCTCGGGCACCACCGGCGTCCCCAAAGGCGTGATGCTCACCCACCGTTCGATGGCCACCAACCTGGCGCAGCTCGAACCCGTCATGGCGATGGGCCCTGGCGACCGGATCCTCGCCGTACTGCCCTTCTTCCACATCTACGGCTTGACCGCCCTGATGAACGCGCCGCTGCGGCACGGCGCGACCGTCGTCGTCCTGCCCCGCTTCGACCTCGACCAGTTCCTCGCGGCCATCGAGAAGTACCGCGTCAACGGATTGTTCGTGGCCCCGCCGATCGTGCTCGCCCTGGCCAAGCATCCGGCCGTCGCACGGTACGACCTCTCCTCGCTCGACTACGTCCTGAGCGCGGCGGCCCCGCTGGCCCCGTCGCTCGCCGCCGCCTGCGCGGCCCGGCTCGGCCTGCCGCCCGTGCGGCAGGCGTACGGTCTGACGGAGCTGTCGCCCGGCACCCATGTCGTCCCGCTCAGCGCCGCGCACCCGCCGCCCGGCACCGTCGGCGCGCTGCTGCCCAGCACCGAGATGCGCATCCTGGCCCTGGACGGCGACGGCGACGGCGACGGCGACGGTACGGAGCGCGACGCCGCCCCCGGCGCCGAGGGCGAGATCCTGGTGCGCGGCCCGCAGGTCATGAAGGGCTACCTCGGCCGCCCCGACGCGACCGCCGAAATGATCGACCCGGCGGGCTGGGTGCACACCGGCGATGTCGGACGGGTGGACGGTGAGGGGTGGCTCTTCGTGGTCGACCGGGTGAAGGAACTCATCAAGTACAAGGGCTTCCAGGTCGCCCCGGCCGAACTGGAGGCCCTGCTGCTCACCCACGACTCCATCGCGGACGCGGCGGTGATCGGGGTGTACGAGGACGACGGCAACGAGGTACCCAAGGCCTTCGTCGTGCGCCGTTCGGGCGCGGAGGAACTGACCGAGGCCGACGTCATGGGATTCGTCGCCGACCGCGTCGCCCCGTACAAGAAGGTGCGCCGGGTCGAGTTCGTCGGGGGCGTGCCCCGCGCCGCGTCCGGCAAGATTCTGCGACGGGAGTTACGGGACCGGGAAGCGCGCGAGCGCGAAGTGCGGGAGCGTACGGTGCGCGACCGCGAAAGGGAGAACACGTGACACCGAACACCCCATCCGCCAGGCCCGCGGAGTCCCCGCAGGCCCCGGGCGCGCTGGTGACCACCGCCCACGACCGGGGCATCACCACGCTGACCCTCGACTCGCCCGCGAACCGCAACGCCCTGTCGGCGCGCCTGGTCGCCCAGCTCTCCGACGCGCTCACGGCCTGTGGCGCCGACCCGGCGGTACGGGCGGTGGTGCTCACGCACACCGGCACCACCTTCAGCTCGGGAGCCGACCTCAAGGCCCCGGCCAACCCGTACACGTTCGTCGGCCTGATGCGGCAGATCGTCGCCCTGCCCAAGCCCGTCGTCGCACGGGTGGCCGGTCATGTCCGGGCCGGCGGGCTCGGGCTGCTCGGGGCGTGCGACCTCGCGCTCGCCGGCCGTACGTCCGACTTCGCGTTCACGGAGGTACGGATCGGGGTCGCCCCGGCCGTGATCTCGCTGCCGCTGCTGCCCAGGATGGCCCCGCGCGCGGCGGCCCGCCACGTCCTCACGGCGGAGCGCTTCGACGCCGTACAGGCGGTCGCGGCCGGGCTGATCACCGAGGCGGCCGACGACGTGGACGCCGCGCTCGTCCCCGTCCTCGACGCGCTGCGCGCCGCCTCGCCGCAGGGGCTCGCGGAGTCCAAGCGGCTGCTGACGGTCGAGGTCCTGGACGCCTTCGACCGGTACGCGGAGGATCTCGTCCAGCGCTCCGCCACGCTCTTCATGACGGCGGAGGCGCGCGAGGGCATCGCCGCGTTCCTCGAACGGCGGGACGCGGCATGGGTGCTCTAGCGAGATCCGAACGAGAGGTCCCAGGACGGCCGGCGCAGGCCGGGGCGGGGCCGTTCGGGCCGAAGCAGGAGCGGAGCAGGGCCACCCGGCAGCGACTGCTGGAGGCCGCCGTGGACTGCCTCGCGGCGTACGGGTGGGCGGGCTCCACGGTCTCCGCCGTCGCCGAGCGGGCCGGTGTCTCGCGCGGCGCGGCGCAGCACCACTTCCCGACCCGGGAGGACCTGTTCACCGCCGCGGTCGAGCATGTCGCGGAGGAACGGTCCGCCGCGCTGCGCGCCCTGGTCCCGGCGGGCCCGGGGCACCGGCGCGCGGCGGTGGAGGGCATCGTGGACCTCTGCACGGGCCCGCTGTTCCGGGCCGCCCTCCACCTGTGGGTCGCCGCCTCGGACGAGGAGCGGCTACGGCCCCGGGTCACCGAGCTGGAGGCCCGGATCGGCCGGGAGACCCACCGGATCGCCGTGGAGCTGCTGGGCGCGGACGAGTCCGTGCCGGGCGTACGGGAGACGGTGCAGGGCCTGCTGGACATGGCGCGCGGGCTGGGGCTCGCGACGCTGCTGACGGACGACCGGCGGCGGCGCGAGCGGGTCGTGGCCGAGTGGGCGCGGATCCTGGACACGACGCTGGGCTGAGCGGCCCCGTCCGGAAGCAGCCCCGTGGCGGGCCCGGCCGGGCGGCAGCACCTGGACCGGAAGGCCCAACGCGGACGGCAACGCCTGGACGGGACGGCCGCCCCTCTGCGCAGGCCGCCTGTCCGGACGGCAGTACCTGGCCGACTGGCCGCCTCGGCCGGAAGGCTGTCCTGTCCGGACGGCAGCACCTGGACCGGAAGGCCCAGCGGCAGTACCTGGGCCGGAAGGCCTACGCGGACGGCAGCCCCCGGCGGGACGGCAGCCCCTGGCCGCCTCGGCCGCCAGGCTGCCCTGTCCGGACGGCAGCCCCCGGCCGCGAGACGCTCCCTGGCCGGAAGATGCCCCCCTGGCCGGGCGGCAGCCTCTGGCCGCGAGACGGCTAGGACCGGGCCGCGAGACGGCTCGGACCGGACGGCGGCCTCCCCGCCGGGGAGGCCGGTGGTCTCAGCCGGTCCCGGTGATGTCGTCGAACCCGTCGATCTCCCGGGGGCTCCGCGTCCCCGGCCCCACGTACCGGGCCGACGGACGCACCAGCCGCCCCGTCCGCTTCTGCTCCAGGATGTGCGCGGACCAGCCGGCGGTCCTGGCGCAGGTGAACATCGACGTGAACATGTGCGCGGGGACCTCGGCGAAGTCCAGCACGATCGCCGCCCAGAACTCCACGTTCGTCGCCAGCACCCGGTCGGGCCTGCGCGCGTGCAGCTCCTCCAGCGCGGCCTTCTCCAGCGCCTCCGCCACCTCGAACCGCGGCGCCGCCAGCTCCCGCGCCGTGCGCCGCAGCACCCGGGCCCTCGGGTCCTCGGCCCGGTACACCCGGTGGCCGAAACCCATCAGCCGCTCGCCCCGGTCGAGCGCCTGCTTGACGTACGCCGTCGCGTCGCCCGTGCGCTCGATCTCCTCGATCATGCCGAGGACGCGCGAGGGAGCGCCCCCGTGCAGCGGCCCGGACATCGCGCCGACGGCGCCCGAGAGCGCGGCGGCGACATCGGCGCCGGTGGAGGCGATGACGCGGGCGGTGAAGGTGGAGGCGTTCATGCCGTGCTCTGCGGCCGACGTCCAGTAGGCGTCGACGGCCTTGACGTGCCGGGGGTCCGGCTCGCCACGCCAGCGGATCATGAAGCGCTCCACGACCGAGTGCGCCTTGTCGATCTCGCGCTGCGGGACCATCGGCAGCCCCTGGCCGCGCGCCGACTGGGCGACGTACGAGAGGGCCGTCACGGCGGCGCGCGCCAGATTGTCCCGGGCCGTGCGCTCGTCGATGTCGAGGAGCGGCTTCAGCCCCCAGACGGGCGCGAGCATGGCCAGCGCGGACTGGACGTCGACGCGGATGTCACCGGAGTGGACGGGGATCGGGAAGGGCTCGGCGGGCGGCAGACCGGGGTTGAACGCGCCGTCGACCAGCAGCCCCCAGACGTTGCCGAAGGACACCTGCCCGACCAGGTCCTCGATGTCGACGCCCCGGTAGCGCAGGGAGCCGCCCTCCTTGTCCGGTTCGGCGATCTCCGTCTCGAACGCGACGACGCCTTCGAGTCCGGGGACGAAGGAGGTGTCGAAGTCTGGCATCGGGCGGCTCCTCGCGTGATGTGCGGCGTGACGGGTGAGGTGGGGCAGGGCCACAGGGGTGGGCCGACCTGCCCCAGATTTTGGCGGGTTTCGACGGTACGGAAAGACGGGGCGGCGCGTGATAACCGGCACACTGCCAGATTTTGTCCCCCGAGGGTTGCTGGTCCTCCGTGCGGGGCAAACTCGGCCCTGCGGCAGGATGATCCCGTGCCTCACGAGACCCCGGAATCCTCCGCCGCTTCCGCAGATCCCGCAGATCCCGCCACGATGCGTGAGCAGTACCGCACCACTCCGCTGCTGGACAAGGACCTCGCCGCCACCCCCATGGACCAGTTCGCCCGCTGGTTCGAGGAGGCCGCGGCCTGCGGCTTCCCCGAGCCGAACGCGATGGTGGTCGCCACGGCCACCCCGGAGGGCCGCCCGTCCTCGCGCACGGTGCTGCTGAAGGCGTACGACGACCGCGGCTTCGTCTTCTTCACCAACTACACCTCGCGCAAGGGCAAGGAGATCGCCGCCAACCGCCACGTCTCGCTGCTCTTCCCCTGGCACCGGCTGGCCCGCCAGATCGTCGTCACGGGTACGGCGGCCCGCACCGGCCGCGACGAGACGGCCGCGTACTTCCGCACCCGCCCGCACGGCTCCCAGCTCGGTGCCTGGGCCAGCGACCAGTCCACCTCGATCGGCTCCCGCGAGGACCTGCTCCAGCGGTACGAGGCCCTGGCGGACCGGTATCCGGAGGGCGAGCAGGTCCCGGTGCCGCCGCACTGGGGCGGCTACCGGGTCAGGCCGGAGACGGTCGAGTTCTGGCAGGGCCACGAGAACCGGCTCCACGACCGGCTGCGCTACGTCCACGGCGAGGGTCCGGACGGCCGGCCCGGCTGGCGGGTGGAACGTCTCTGCCCGTAGCCCCTGTGGCCCCCGTAGGCCCGTAGGCCTTGTGGCCCCGTAGCGCCGTACTGACGTAAAAGACTCCGGGAACAGCAGAACCCCGCAGGCTCGGGTTCCTCCGAGGAGGAGCCGGCCGGACGTACCGGCGAGCCTGCGGGGCGGTGACTGCTGTGGATTGGGCCGGCGGATTCACCGGCTCCGCACTGAGTGCGACGTCGGGCTGTCAGCCCGCAGCCACCTCACGAGTCCGGAAAGAAATCACTTCCGAATCACCTCCTTTCGGTGTGCTCCACACTCTAGGAAGCGGGCCGCCCTCGCTCAACCCAATTAAAGGTTCACTTTCGCGCCCGGTGGCGGAGAGGATTTCCGGGAACGACGTGTGAGGTGGGCCACTATCGAGTTGAATGATCGTAGGTGCGGCAGCAGAGTCGGCAGCACAGGCGGAGACGTCCCGCAGGGGGTACCAGCATGAGTGCTTCTCGGAGTGAGACCACCAGTGCTCCCGGGCCGGACGAGCCGGAGTCCCCTTCCGGGTCGGACACCGGCCCCGGAGCCGGGGGCCGGGCGGCGCCGGGCCGGGACGGGCCGGGGTCCGATCTCCTCGCCGCGCTGCTCGACGGGATGGACGCGGCGCTCTGCGCGTTCGACGCGGACGGCGTGATCACGCACTGGAACCGCGAGGCGGAGCGGATACTCGGCTGGTCCGCCGAGGAGGCCGTCGGCCGGCACGGCTTCGCCGGATGGGCCGTGCGGACCGCCGACGCGGACGAGGTCCACGAGCGGCTGATGGCCGTGATGGACGGCCCCGACCGGCAGGTCGACGAGTTCGCGCTGCTGCGCAAGGACGGCGGCCGGGTCCTGATCCGTACGCAGTCGTCCGGGATGCGCGCCCCGGACGGCAAGCCCGCCGGCGTGTACAGCGCCTTCAGCGAGGTCCATGAGCAGATCGACCTCGAACGGTCCATCGCGCTCAGCGAGGCGCTCTTCGAGGACGCGTCCTGGGGCGTCGTCCTCGTCGACGTCGATCTGCGGCCGACCGTCGTCAACGTCCACGCCGCGCGGCTGCTCGGCTCCGGGCGCGCCTCCGTGCTGGGACGGCCGCTGGGCGAGCTGATCACCCAGGGCGTGGAGGAGCTGGAGTCCGCGCTCCACCACGTGCTGTCGGAGGGCGCGCCGTCCGCCGTCGCCGAGCTGTGGGTGACGGTCCGCACACCGGACGGCGAGCGGCGGCGCTGCTGGCGTTGCGGCTTCCTGCGGCTGGCGTCGCCGCTGGCGGAGGAGCCGGTTCCGCTGGGTGTGGGCTGGATGTTCCAGGACGTGACGGGCCAGAAACTTGCCGTGCAGGAGGCGGACCGGCTGCGGTTCCGCGGCAGTCAGCTCCACCGCGCGGGACGGGCGGCGGCCGAGTGCGAGGACCCGACGGAGGCGGCGACGGTCTATCTGGACTTCGCGCTGGCGGGCTTCGCCGACCACGCCCTGATCGATCTGGTGGCGGAGGGACGACGACCCGGGGGGCTCGCCTCCGGTACGGCCGGTCCCGTACGCCTGATCCGTACGGTCGCGACGCCGGGCGGCGGCGCGTCGGGGCCGAGCACACAGACCGGGTCGGGGTCCATACCGGTGCGGTACGCGGCCGGGCATCCGGCGCTCCAGGCCATGGACCGTACGGGCTCGGTCCGGGCGAGCGCCCCGACCGGCGCGCCGCGTGCGAACGGCGGAGGCGGCGCGAACGGCGGAGGCGGTGCGAACGGCGGTGCGAACGGCGGCTCCGGCGGTCCGGCCCCGAAGCCGGTGCCCGCGCCCGTGTGGGCGTCGTCCCGGCAGTGGCCGGAGGACTCCGTCCACGCCCTGTGCACCGTGCTGCGCAGCCGCGGCAGGTCGCTGGGCGTGGTGACCTTCCTCAGGGGAGCGAGCCGCGCCGAGTTCGAACGGCCCGACGCGGTGTACGCGGAGGACGTGACCGTACGGATAGCCGCCTGCCTGGACCTCGCGGCCCTCCTGGAGAGGGCCGCGGACGGCTGAGCGGGTACGGACGGCTGAGCGGGTACGGGAGCGGCGGGCACGGCAGGACGCGTACGACAGCACGCGTACCGCACGACGCGTACCGCACGACGCGTACCGCACCACGAGTACGGCGCCGGACAGGGTGAGTCGTCCGGCGCCGTACCTCAGGACGTGCCCGAGCTGTTCTCCGCCGCCACCGGCGGCAGCATCCTGACCGGCTCGGTCTCCGCGTCGTTGTGCCGCAGGGCCCAGTTCTCCAGGGCGATACGGCACGCGTGGTCGACATGGCGCAGACCCGACAGGTCCAGCTCGATCGGCTGGTCCTTCGGCAGGGCTTCGAGCTGTTCCATGATCCGGGGCAGCCGCAGGAACGTCGCGTTCCCCGTCACGGAGACCACCAGCCGGCCGCCGGTGAGTTCCCGTACGTCGACGTTGAGGTGCGAGATCTCCCAGGCCGTCTTGACCACCGCGAGCAGCAGACCCAGCACCACGCCCTCGAAGAGGTTGGTGACCAGCACCGCGATCGCCGTGATGGCCAGGATCACGGCCTCGCCGCGGTGCTCCCGCCACAGCGGGGCCAGATCCTTCACGGGCACGAGCTTGCAGCCCGCGTGCACCAGGACGCCCGCGAGCGCAGCCAGCGGGATCACACCGATCGCGGCCGGCAGCAGCGCCGCGAAGAGCAGCAGCCACAGGCCGTGCAGGATCCGGGAGAGCGGGGTGCGCGCCCCCGCCTGGACGTTGGCGGAGCTGCGCACGATGACCGCGGTCATGGGCAGTGCGCCGAGCGCACCGCAGACCGTGTTGCCGACGCCTTGGGCCATCAGCTCCTTGTTGTAGTCGGTGCGCGGTCCGTCGTGCATACGGTCGACGGCGGCGGCGCTGAACAGGCTCTCCGCCGAGGCGATCAGGGTGAAGGCGAGGACGGTGCCGAGCGCGGCGACGCCGCCGAGCTGGCCGAAGTCGCTGAGCCCGGGCGGGCTGACGGACTCCAGCAGGCCCTTCACCTCGACCTTGGCGATCGACAGGTCGAGGAGCAGCGTCACGCCGGTGGCGAGCGCCACGGCGGCCAGCGGTCCCGGCACCACGCGGACCTTCGCGGGGAGCCTGGGCCACAGGACGAGGACGGCGACCGTACCGGCGCCGACCAGGAACGCGGTCAGCGCCGTACCGTTCGAGGAGATGTCGCCGACCAGCCCGGGGAGGCCGGTGAGCTTGGGAATGCCGCCGGACGGCTGGGCGGTGTCGGCCATGGCGTACACCTGGCCCAGGACCAGCACCAGGCCGATGCCGGCCAGCATGCCCTGGACGACGGCGACGGAGATGGCGCGGAACCAGCGGCCGAGGCCGAAGGCCCCGAGCGCGAGCTGGAGCAGGCCGGAGACGAGGACGATGGCGCCGAGCGCGCCGAGACCGAACTCCTGGACGGCCTCGTAGACGAGGACGGTGAGCCCGGCGGCGGGGCCGCTCACCTGGAGCGCGCTGCCGGGCAGGAAGCCCACGACGAGGCCGCCGACGATGCCGGTGACCAGGCCGAGTTCGGCGGGCACCCCGGAGGCGACGGCGACGCCCACACAGAGAGGCAGAGCGACGAGGAAGACGACGAGTGACGCGAGGATGTCGCGCCTGAGGACCTGGCGGTCCTTCAAGAGGGTGAGCATGAGGGTGTCCTAGCTGTGAGACGGGGACGTACGACGCGGTGCGGGCCGGGGACCGACGGCCTCAGCCACGGCCGGATGCCGTGGCTGAGACCGTGCCCTGGACCGTGCTCACAGCGGTCTGAAGTCCCCGTCC
The DNA here is from genome assembly GCF_042756365.1 of Streptomyces sp. NPDC059092. Taxonomy (NCBI): domain Bacteria; kingdom Bacillati; phylum Actinomycetota; class Actinomycetes; order Kitasatosporales; family Streptomycetaceae; genus Streptomyces; species Streptomyces sp. NPDC059092. Next base: position 32,975 of record NZ_JBHZEJ010000039.1, on the reverse strand, counting down.
AGCTCGGGCCGGTGGCTGCTCACGGCACCGGTGTCCACTTCGTAGTACCAAGCGTGCAGCGAGAGTTGCCCGTCGGCGAGCCGTTCCCGTACGGCGGGGTAGCCGCGCAGGGTGTCGAGCTGCGCCGCGGCGTGCTGCTGCACGGCGTGGGCCAGCTCCCGCGCCGAGGGCTGCCCGGTCGCGCAGTTGTCCAGCCAGCCGCGCACGGCGGGGACGGCGGACAGGTCGTCGCCGCGCACCATGGCGCCCACGGCGCCGCAGTGCGAATGTCCGCAGACGACGATGTCGCGGATGTTGAGCACGCGCAGCGCGTACTCGATGGTGGCGGTCTCCCCGCCGGGCCGCTGTTCGTCGTACGAGGGGACGATGTTGCCCGCCGTACGCAGTTCGAACAGCTCACCCGGGCGGGCGCCGGTGATGAGGGACGGGATGACTCGGGAGTCCGAGCAGGTGATGAAGAGGGCCTGTGGCGCTTGCCCCGCGGCGAGTTCACGGAACTCGTCGGGACGTTCCGCCACGTGGACGGAGAACGCGCGGGCGTGGTCGATGAGTGACTTCATGATGGCCTGCCTCCTGCACCCCCGGTCTTGCCGGGGCGCGGTGTGGTCGGGTCAGTGGGGGGTGGAACGAGATAAGAGCCGGCCGGGTCAGGCGGCGTGGATCCCGCGTCTGAGGGCGAACGCGTGACTCGGTCGGAATCTCAACTCTCGCCCTCTCCTTCGCACGGATACGTGGATACGCGGATACGCGGGTGCCCGGTGCCGAACCCAATGATGCAGCACCGGAACCTCCACTACTTTGCCTGAACATTACCTCCAGATGAAAGCTCAAAATTCCGCCAAGTGTTCCTTTCGTGACGCAAAGTGGCGGTTCTGGATCGTGTGTACGAGCGAAGTTCATGGGAGCGGTTCTCGCAGACCCCGGTATTCACCGGGGGTCCCGCGGGTATCCGATCAGGCGTCCGAATGTGCGTTGCATTGGTGACGCGGAGACGCCCGGGCGCGTCCCGGCGAATGTTTCCGGGACGTGTCGTGGCCGGACGGCGGCCCGGAGTACCGCATTCCGTGGCGGTGGTGAGCCGATGTCCGTGGCGGTGATGGGTGAGCGGCGGTGGTGAGTCCGCGGCAATGATGGCTGCGTAGCGGTGGGTGCGTGGTGGTGGTGAGTCAGTGGCGGTAGAAGATCCGGTCCCGGTTCTCGGTCATCACCCGGCTGTTCCACTCGGTGCCGCCGTCGACGTTGCCCGACCGCAGCAGCGGCGGCTCGATGCCGCGCCCCGCCAGCTCGCCGGCGCCCGCGGCCATCATCGCCTGCATCAGGGCGCTGGTGACGACCGTGGAGGCGGGCGCGAACGGCGCCTCGACGCCGGGGGCCGTCAGCTCCGCGTCGCCGACGGCGATCCCGCTGTCGAGGACGATGTCGCAGTGGTCCTTGAGGAACGTCCCGGTGCGGTGCCGGGAGCGGGTCTCCGTCGCGTACGCCACGGAGGTCACCCCGATCACCGTCAGCCCCAGGGCCCGCGCGTTCATGGCCATCTCGACGGGCAGCGCGTTCCGCCCGGAGAGGGAGACGATCACCAGCAGGTCCCCGGCGGCGGCGGGGCTGGAGTCCAGTACGGCGCCCGCCAGGCCCTCGACCCGCTCCAGTGCGGAGCCGAGCGGGGCGGGCATGACGTCGACGCCGACGACGCCGGGGACGGTGAGCAGGTTCATGGTGGCGAAGCCGCCGGCCCGGTAGACGACGTCCTGCGCGGCGAGCGAGGAGTGCCCGGCGCCGAAGGCGAAGAGCCGGCCCCCGGCTGCGACGGTGTCGGCGACCGCGGTGCCGGCGGCGGCGATCCGCCCGGACTGTTCCTCCCGTACCCGCCGGAGCAGGCCGATCGCCGCGTCGAAGAACTGATCGGCGGGCTTGCTCTCGTTCGTCGCGCTCATCGGGGAGGCCCTTCCAGAAGTGAGGGTCCGGGGCGGGTTCCCGGGAGGGGAATGCCCGGGGGAATGTCTGTGCCGCGGATCACGTTGAGGTCTGGACCATTGCTCTGTCAATAGCGCTGTGCGCACCGCTGTCCGCCGGGGCGGACCCGGCTCCGCCCCGGGCGGCGCCCGGTCTCCCGGCCGGTCTTCGCGCGGCCTGCGCGTGACTGTCCCAAGGACTGTGCTCTCCTGCGAGGCACGCTTGTCGGTGGCATGCGTCAGAATTGAGTCAGGGCCAGCGCACGATTTATTCGAGGGGCACGAATGTCCGGACTGATCGACACGACGGAGATGTATCTCCGCACCATCCTTGAGCTGGAAGAGGAAGGTGTGGTCCCGATGCGCGCCCGGATCGCGGAGCGGCTCGATCAGAGCGGCCCGACGGTCAGCCAGACCGTGGCGCGCATGGAGCGCGACGGGCTGGTGCAGGTCGCGGGCGACCGGCATCTGGAGCTGACGGAAGAGGGGCGCAGGCTGGCGACGCGCGTCATGCGCAAGCACCGGCTCGCGGAATGCCTTCTGGTCGATGTCATCGGCCTGGAGTGGGAGCAGGTGCACGCGGAGGCGTGTCGCTGGGAGCACGTGATGAGCGAGGCGGTCGAGCGCCGGGTCCTCGAACTGCTCCGACACCCGACGGAGTCGCCGTACGGGAACCCGATCCCGGGTCTGGAGGAGCTGGGGGAGAAGGCCGAGGCCGACCCCTTCCTCGACGCGGGGATGGTGAGCCTGGCGGAGCTGGATCCCGGCGCCGAGGGCAAGACCGTCGTCGTACGGCGGATCGGTGAGCCGATCCAGACGGACGCGCAGCTCATGTACACCCTGCGGCGGGCGGGCGTGCAGCCCGGCTCTGTGGTGAGTGTGACGGAGTCGCCGGGTGGGGTACTGGTAGGGAGCAGTGGCGAGGCGGCGGAGCTGGTGTCCGAGGTGGCGTCGCACGTCTTCGTCGCCAAGCGCTGAGACCGGCGGACCCGGTCGCGGCGCTGAGACCGGCGGAAGCCGGCCGCTGCGGTGAGAGCGCGGGCCGGAAACGGCCGGTGAGGGCGCCGGAGGGTGCCCGGGGGTGACGCGGCGGACGTGGGGAGCGTCCGTGGCGGCAGGGGGAGGGAGCGGTTGATGCGTGGCGTGATCTGCTCGTACGGCGGTGTGCGCCGGTGGCGGCGCGCTCTCGCGCGCACGGCGCGCGATCCGGGCCCCGGCGCCTCACGGCACCGGAGCCCGGCCGCCCCCACGCCGACCCGGAGCCCCGAGCTCCCAAGGTCGTCCCCTGCGGACCCTCATCCCCGAGCGGTCCGCCTCCCGGAGAAGATCTCCCCTGAGGGCCGTCCGGCAATCCTGGCGCGTGGTCACTCGAAAGAGCGGTGTTGGACCCGAGACCCGCGTGTTCGAATAAAGGTTCGATAGCCTGGTGTGGTGAAGGTCCGGGGCCGGTCGGTCCGGGACCCGAGCCCCGCGTTCGTGAGCGAGACGGTGGGACCGAAGGGGGTGCCGGGACGCATGGTGCGGCGTATCGATGTGACCGGAGCGGACGGCGTACGTCTCGCTGCCTGGGAGTTCGCCGACCCGCCCGGGTCCGGGGCGGGCGGCCCGGTGGACGGCCCCGGGGTCTTACTGCTGCACGGCCTGATGGGCCGCGCCTCGCACTGGGACGCCACGGCGCGCTGGCTCGCGGCCCGGCACCGGGTGGTCGCCTTCGACCAGCGGGGCCACGGCCACAGCGAGAAGCCGCCGGAGGGCCCCTTCACGCGCGAGGCGTACGTCGACGACGCGGAGGCCGTGATCGAGCGGCTGGGGCTCGCGCCCGTCACGCTCATAGGCCACTCGATGGGCGCGCTCACGGCCTGGCAGCTGGCCGCCAAGCGCCCCGACCTCGTCCGGGCCCTGGTCATATGCGACATGCGGGCCTCGGCGCTGGGCGCGGCGTCGCAGCGGGAGTGGGGTGACTGGTTCCGGTCCTGGCCGGTGCCGTTCGCGTCGCTCGCGGACGTCCGGAAGTGGTTCGGCGAGGAGGACCCCTGGCTGGAGCGCCCCACACCGGCCCGCGGCGAGTTCTTCGCGGAGATCATGGCCGAGCGCCCGGACGGCTGGCACCCCGTCTTCTCGCGCCGCCAGATGATGACGTCCCGCGACACCTGGGTCCACGACGCGCACTGGGACGAACTGGCCCAGGTCCAGTGCCCCACGCTGGTGGTCAGAGGACTCGACGGCGAACTGGGCAGGGCCGAGGCCCAGGAAATGGTCCGAGTGCTCCCGCGAGGCCGGTACGCGGAGGTCCTGGACGCGGGCCATCTCGTCCACTACGACCGTCCGGAGGCCTGGCGGGCGGCGATCGAACCGTTCCTGGAGGGCGTGCTGACGGGGTGAGCGGGAGAGGGTGACCGGGAGGGGGTGCTGGGAGCGGGTGACCGAGGGGTGACCGACGGCCGCCCCTGGGTCGACTGGGCCGCGCGATGGGCGTGCTGATCCGCGAGGTTGCCCAGATCTCTGCCTCACACTTCGACGTTCCCGTCCGTCTCCGTCAACCCCGAGGATGCCGGAGAAGTGCACAGGCCGGCTCGGCGGCTTCCGGGGAGTCCACGGCCCTGCCCCGGCGCAGGTCACCCGCGACCTGCTCGGATGGCAGCCGACGCGTCCGGAACCGATCGCCGACCTGGCCGACCTGGCCGACCTGAAGGAGGGCCACTACTTCGTCCGGCCGCGTCCAAGGGGATCGGGCCCTCACCCGTAACAAGGCGCCGATTAACCCTCGGTGGCCGCTTCGGGCAGGCCCTGTGCCGGTGGCGTGAGTTCTTCCCCGCCGGGTGATGGCGGCTGATCGAATGAACCTGAATCCATCCGTGCCCACCACACACCACCGGGTCAGCGAACCGCGCGGACCGCGCGAGCGGCGCCCGCAAGGGCTCGCGCCCGGCCGCAGGCGCCCCTGGGCCGCCGGATCGCAGGCATCGAGGCCTCGCCCCGAAGTCACCGGCCGGTACAGGAGCGAGGACGGAGCGCTCACGGCCGAACGGATCGGGGCTTCCGGTGTCGTCGGCGACGGGTGCGGGGCGCCAGGGGTGGTGCGTACGAGGGTGCGCGCGAGGGCAACACCTTGAGCGTGTACCGCCGGCTGTGGGCAACGGCGCTGAGAGTGAACTCGGCGCCCGCGACGAGCTGGTTCGGCCCCATGTCCACTGGCCCGGCGGGGTTCGCCCGCCCCCTCTCACCCCTTGCTGACCGCCGTCAGGATCTCCGGCAGGCGCCTCGCCGTCTGCGGGGCCGCCAGCCGCAGCCCGCCGAGCGCGATCAGCGCGCCGTAGACCGTGCCCACGGGCAGCAGGAGCCAGGTCAGGTCGCCCAGGTCCGTGACATGCAGCCAGATCGTCAGCGCGAGGACCGGTGCGCAGAGCAGTGCCGCGCCGAGCATGCCGCCGAAGATGGAGATCCAGGCGAGCCCCGCCTGCCCCGGGGCGACGTTCTTGTAGCCGCTGTCCTGCGGGATGGAGTACGGGAAGCGCGCCGAGGCCACCGCGCCCGTCGCCAGCATCGCGCCGAGCAGCGCGAAGGAGAGGCCGAGCGCCTCCGGCAGGGCGCCCCAGTTCCCCAGGACGGCCGCCGTGGCGACGGTGACCAGCGTCGCGTACGGCAGCGTGACCACCAGCAGGGCCAGCGCCCGCGCCCGCAGCTCCAGATAGGCGTCCCGTGTCGAGGAGATCGTCAGCGCGACCATCCAGAACGCCGAGGTGTCCTGGCCGAACTGGTTGTACATCTGGATGCCGAGCATGCCGGCCGCGAAGCACGCGAAGTAGATCGTGCCCTGGCCCTGGAGCGCGTTGAACAGCGGCACGATCAGACCGATCGCCAGCGAGGTCGCCCACGCCGCCTTCGTCTTCGGGTCGCGCCACACGTACCGCAGGCTGCGCTTCATCACCGTCGCCGTGCGCCCCTCGGGGAACACCGCCGCCAGCAGCCGGCCCGGCCCCCGGCCGCCCGCAGCTCCCGTGCGCGCCCGGCCGGGCTGCCCGGCGCCCAGCGTCGAGCCGTCCGGGGCCGTCATCAGCTTCACCAGCGAGCGCTGCCACGCGTACAGCAGGGCCGCCAGCGCGCCCGCCGTCAGCAGCAGTTGTGCCACGGCGCGCCCGTACGCGCCCTCGCTCGCCGCGCCGACCGCGCCGAGCGCCGCGGCGGGCGGCAGCCACCGTACGACCGCCGTCACCGGGTCGAGCGCCGCGAGGCCGCCCGCGTCGCCCAGCCGCTGCGCGGCGAAGTTGACGACCTGGACGCCGACGGCGATCACCAGTCCGCTCAGCACGGCCAGGTCGCGGCCCTTGCGCGAGGTCAGCAGCCGGATGTTGGCCGCCGCGACGGCGCGCGCGAGCGCGACGCACACCAGCAGCGTCAGCGGTACGGCGAGGACCGCGACGGCCACCGCGCCCGCGCCGTGCGCCGTCGCGATCGCCGATCCGGTCAGCAGGCAGAGCGTGAACAGCGGCCCGATGCCCACCAGCGAGGCCACCAGCAGCGCCCGCACCAGGGGCCTCGGCCGCAACGGCAGCATCACCAGTCGCGTCGGGTCCAGCGTCTCGTCACCGCTCGGGAAGAACAGTGGCATCACGGCCCAGCCCAGGGCCAGTACGGCGGTCAGCAGCACCACGACCGTGTCCACATGGGCGGTGGAGCGCAGCAGCACCAGGCCGAGGAACTGCGCCGCCGTGACCAGCAGCACGACGACCACGGAGGTGACGTACGCGACGGTGCGGCCCGACGACTGGCGAAGCCCGTTGCGCAGCAGGGACAGCTTGAGCCGGACGAAGACGGAGGTGAGCGAGGGCGCGGCAGGACCGGCCGGTACGGCGTCCGTCGCTTCCCCGGCGGGTCCGGAGCCTGCCGTCCCGGACCCTGTCGTCCCGGACCCTGTCGTCCCGGACCCGGCCGTACCCGTGGGCTCCGGCCCCGCCGGTACGGCGCTCATCGCGCACCGCCCAGCCAGTCGAGATGGTCCCCGCCGCCGCCCTGCCCCTGCGCGCCGACGAGTTCGAGGAACGCGTTCTGGAGGGACGCCGCGTCGCCCCGTACCTCGGCGAGGGTGCCCTGCGCGCGGATCCGGCCCGCCGCCAGCACCGCGACCCAGTCGCACAGCGACTCGACCAGCTCCATCACATGGCTGGAGAAGACGACGGTGGCGCCCGAGGCGGTGTAGCGCTCCAACACGCCCCGGATCGTCTGCGCGGAGACCGGGTCGACGCCCTCGAACGGCTCGTCCAGGAAGAGGACCTCGGGGTTGTGCAGCAGCGCCGCGGCCAGCCCGATCTTCTTCCGCATCCCGGTCGAGTAGTCGACGACGAGCTTGTGCTGCGCGCCCGCCAGGTCGAGCACGTCGAGGAGCTGGGTGGCCCGCTTGTCGACCTCGGGCCCTGGCAGCCCCCGCAACCGTCCGTTGTAGCCGAGGAGTTCGCGCCCCGAGAGCCGTTCGAAGAGCCGCAGCCCTTCCGGCAGCACCCCGATCCGCGCCTTGACCGCCGCCGGGTCCCGCCAGACGTCGTGTCCGGCGACCACGACCCGGCCCTGGTCGGGGCGGAGCAGGCCGGTGATCATGGAGAGGGTGGTGGTCTTGCCCGCGCCGTTCGGCCCGACCAGCCCGATGAACTGGCCCGCGGGCAGCTCCAGATCGATGCCCGCGACCGCGATCTGCTCACCGAAGCGCTTCCACAGCCCCTCGACCCGCACGGCCGCGCCCGTGACCGCCCCCGCCTCTCGTGTTGTCCGGTCCGGCATGACGCACGACCTCCCCGTGTCCCGTAATTCCCTGACGTCCCTTTCCGGGAGTACGGGAACCACCCTACGTACGCGGTGTGCGCCGGCCCCGGCCGTTCCGGCCGCTTCCGGCCCCGGCCCGTTCCCGCCTACTCCCCGCGCCGTGCCCGTACCGCCGCCGCCTCCTGACCGCACGCGTACGCCAGCGGGCTGATCAGCTCCGCCACGTCCGGCAGCCAGCGGTTGGCCGGGGTCGGCCCGCACGCCCACTGCACCGCGCCCCTGCCGCCCACCCGGGTCGGCGGCGCCGCCACGTAATGTCCCTCGCCCCGTGCGAGCAGGTCGATCCCCTCCGGGGTCCAGCCCAGCTTCCGTACGAGGGCGTCCGTCTTCGCCGCCCCGCCGGTCAGTACGAAGAAGACCATCCGCCGGTCCGGGGTGCGGGTCACCGGGCCCAGCGTCAGCGACATCCGCTCCATCCTGGCCAGTGCCAGGAAACCCGCCGACTCCGGTACGTCCAGCACGTCGAAGGCGCGCCCCGCCGGCAGCAGGACCGACGCCCCCGGCTGCTCCGACCACAGCCTGCGCAGCGCGGCCGGGCTGCCTGTCGCCAGGTCCTCCCACCCGGGGCCCGTCGCGTGCGCCCCGGGCGAGGCGCACTCCGGCCGCTCGCAGGAGCACCGCTCCCCGCCGGGCACCGGCACCAGCCGGGTGCCGGGGAACACCTCCCAGTGCCGCTCTTCCGCGTACCGCACCGCACTGTCGAGCAGCAGATCGCCCCGCTGCCCGGGGATCCGGGCGGTGTCCGTGACTCCGATGGTCTCTTCCACGCAGAACACAACTCCCGCCACCAGCGCGGGTTACGGGCGCGGGACGGCGCGCCGCACCCCTTGATCACGCAAATGGGGCGCATCGATGCATGTATGGGGGCGCGCGGGAAGGGGTGGAGCGGTACGCGGGTAACCACCCCCGGGGGTCGGACACCATATGGGCAGCGCAGGGCCGCGCACGACCGGTGCTCGGTCATGGGTCGGCCGTGGTCATGGAAGTTTCCGGAAAGACCTAGATTATTTGCGTTATTGCCGAACATGCGCATTCTCCGCACATTTGCCGGGCAGTGTTCACGGAGTTGATCACTGCGGCCACAGGGGGTATCCATTGGCAGCCAGGCCACTCGTCGCGCGCCAGCCGAACGAACGGCTCCAGGCGCTCATTCAGGAAGCCGGGTGTTCCAACGCCGGGCTCGCGCGGCGCGTCAACATGGTGGGAGCGGAGCGCGGTCTCGACCTGCGCTACGACAAGACATCGGTGGCCCGCTGGTTACGCGGCCAGCAGCCGCGTGGCCGGGCTCCGGGCATCATCGCCGAGGCGCTGGGCCGCAAGCTGGGCAGGTCGGTCACGATCGACGAGATCGGTATGGCCAACGGGAAGAACCTCGCCTCGGGGGTCGGCCTCCAGTTCTCGCCGACGGTCATGGGGGCGATCGAGCAGGTCTGCGAGCTGTGGCGCAGCGACGTGGGGCGCCGCGACTTCCTCTCCGGCTCCGCCGTGGCCTCCTCGGCGCTCGTCGAGCCCAGCAGGGACTGGCTGATCACGGGCGCCGACTCGGCGGTCGCGCGCAACACCGGGGCGCGGGTGGGTGATTCGGACGTCGAGGCGGTACGGGCGATGACGCGCGCCCTCATCGCGCTGGACCACCGCTTCGGCAGCGGCCATGTCAGGCCGGTGGTCGTGCACTACCTGAACAGCGTGGTGGCGGGGCTGCTGGCCGGTTCGTACCGGGAGACGGTCGGCCGCCGGCTCTTCTCCGCCGTGTCCCGGCTGACCGAACTGGCCGGGTACATGGCGGTCGACACGGGCCAGCCGGGGCTCGCCCAGCGCTACTACATCCAGGCGCTGCGCCTCGCCCAGGCGGCGGGGGACCGGGGGTACGGGGGGTACGTCCTGGCCGCGTCCATGAGTCATCTCGCCGCCCAGCTCGGAAACCCGCGCGAGATCGCCCAGTTGGCGCGCGCGGCGCAGGAGGGGACGCGGGGTCAGGTGCCGCCGCGCGCCCAGGCCATGTTCCACGCGGCGGAGGCGCGCGGCCACGCGCTGATGGGCGACACCCGTACGTGCGAGGCGGCGGCGGGCCGGGCGGCCACGGCGCTGGAGCACGTGGACGACGGGGTGGGGGAGGACCCGGACTGGATCGAGCACTTCGACCACGCCTACCTCTCCGACGAACTGGCGCACTGCTACCGGGATCTGGGCCGCCCGGAGGCGGCGGCGCTGCACGCCTCCGCGGCGCTGGAGGGTCACCCGGAGTCCCGGGCGCGGCGCCGGGCGATCGGTCTCGTCCTGCTGGCGACGGCGCAGGTCCAGCAGCGCGAGGTGGAGCAGGCGTGCCAGACCGGCACGCGCGCCGCGGAGTTGCTGGGGACGCTCCGCTCCAGCCGGGGGGCGGAGTATCTGGACGACCTTCAGCAGCGGCTGGAGCCGTACGGGGACGAGCCCGCGGTACGGGAGTTCGGGGCGCGGCTGGAGATCCAGGCCGCGTAAGGAGCGGGTGACGGCCGCGTAAGGGCCGCGAGAGGGGCCCTTTGAGCGTGGATCGAGGGCCGCTCGGGGACGTTCGAGCGCGAACGGGGTCCGCTTGAGGGCCGGTCGGGCCGGTCGGGCCGGTCGGGCCGGTCGGTCGGGGCGGCCGGCCCGACCGGGGCCGGCGGGCGGTGCGGCTCGCGTCCCGCGTGGCCCTGAGCGGCCCCGAACGGGCCTGCGGGCGTCGGCCTGCCGCGGTTTTTCGTGGGGGCGTCGTGAGGGCGCGGTGTGGACACCGTGCCCTCGGCCAATTCCGGTGAGGAGTGTGTGACTTCACCCTCTCCACCTGCGTCTTCGCAGGCCGGGGCGTTATCGGGCCGACACCCTTCTGACGCGCGTGTTCGAAGGCGCGATTCACCCGGTAGCGTGAACCGACGATTCGGTAGGTCCAGACGTTCCACACGTAGGAGTCCCGGTGACGCACAGCGGACAAGGGGATGAGCCGCAGTATCCCGCCGCTCGGCCCGCGCATGAAGGCGTCGTGCTGCCCAGCGACGGCAGCGGGCCCTGGATCCCCGGCTCGGCCGTGGACCAGACCCCGCCGACGCCGGTGCCTGCCGCGCTGCCGCCGACGGGTGGCCGGCAGCAGGACGCCCCGTCGTGGGGGCAGCCGCCGCGGCAGGCGTACGGGCAGGATCCGCACGCCCCCCATGCGCCCTACGGAGCACAGGGCACCCCCCAGGGCCCGGCGCAGGGGTACGGGGCGCCCGCGGGATCACCGCCGTACGACCAGCCCCACCAGCAGCCCTACCCGCAGGGCGGCCAGGAACCGTACGGGGCGTACGGCACGCCGGAGCCCACGCCGTCGTACGGGAGACCGGGGGGCGCTCCGTACGACGCGACCCCGCCGCCGCAGCAGCCGTACGGACAGCCCACGCCGCCGCCCCAGGCGCAGCCGCTGCCCCAGCCGTACGGAGAGACCCAGCCGTACGGCGAGTCCCCGCAGTACGGGGAGACCCCGCAGTACGGCGAGTCCCAGCCGTACCCAGGGCCCCAGCAGACCCAGCAGTTCCGGCCGTCCCAGGGATACGGGGAGCCCCAGCCCCCGCAGCAGGGCGGCTACGGGCAGCCGATGCCGCTGCCCGCCGAGGCGGCCGCGCCCGGCAGCGCCGACGCCACCCAGTACCTGCCGCCCGTCCCCGCCGCGCCCCCCGGGGCCGGTGACTCGGACGCCACCCAGTTCATCCCGCCGGTCCCGTCCGGCGCCTCGCCGGGCTCGCGGGGGCCCGGCATGCTGCCGCCGGAGAGCCAGGGCAACGCCTCCGACGCGACCCAGTTCCTGCCGCCCGTCCCGGCGGCGTCGGGCTCCGACGCGGAGGCCACGCAGTTCATCGCCCCCGTGCCCGCGGGGCCCGGGCCCGCCGCCGGGCCGGCTCCGTACGGTGTACGGCCCGGCGCCCCCGGCGACCGTCCGCCGCCCGCCGAGTTCGACAACCTCTTCCGTTCGGACGGCGAGTCCCCGGGGTCCACCCAGAAGATGCCCCGGATCGAGACCCCGGCGCCGCCCGTCGGCGGCCGGCGGGCCCGTGGCGGCGGCGCCGGACACCAGCCGCCGCCCCAGCCTCAGCCCCCGTCCCCGTCGTACGGCGACCACGCCACGTCGGGAGGGCATTCGGGAGGGCACGAGCCGCGCGGACGCTCCGCCGGCCGCCGTACGTCCTCACGTGTCCCGCTGATCGCCGCCGTGACCGCCGGCATCGTCGCTCTCGGCCTGGGCGCGGGCGCGCTGATGAGCGGCGGGGGGGACGACACGTCCAAGGACGACAGCAAGACGGTGGCGTCGGCGACCTCGCCCCCGGCCAGCGAGCCGGCCGCGCAGGCCGCCCCGGACCCGGTGAAGACGCAGGCCGAGGCGCTGGACAAGCTCCTCGCCGACAGCAGCAGCAGCCGTGAGTCGGTGATCAACGCCGTCAACTCCATCAGGACCTGCGACAACCTCGGTCAGGCGTCCACCGATCTGCACGCCGCCGCCGAGCAGCGCCGCGGTCTGGTGACCCGGCTGGACGCGCTGACGGTCGACAAGCTGCCCGGCCACACCGAGCTGACGTCCGCCCTCACCGACGCGTGGGAGGCGTCCGCCTCCGCCGACGACCACTACGCGGCGTGGGCCAAGCAGGTCGGGCGGAAGAAGGGGTGCAAGGACGGCCAGGCACGCGTGACCTCGGAGCGGTCCAAGGGCGACCGGGCGAGCGGCGAGGCGACGTCCGCGAAGAAGAAGGCCTCGGGCCTGTGGAACGGCATCGCCACGGAGCACGGCCTCACGGAGCGGGCCCCGACACAGCTCTGACGGCGTGCGCCGCCGGGCGGGAAGCCGTATCCCCGCCCGGCGCGGCGTGCGGTGGCGCTCACCCGGTCGCCGCGGCGGGCGGCTGGGCGCGTCCGGTCAGCGGGACGAGCCGTCCAGCAGCGTTCCGCCCACGTCCACGAACCCCTTGCGCTGGCTCACCAGCCGCCCCTGCTTCACCACTTGGAACGTCACGTCCCCGTTGACGATGCGCGGGAAGTTCGGCGTCCCGAGCATGTCCTCGTACCGCCAGCGCAGCGTCGGCGTGAGGCCGCCGGTGTCCACCTCCACCCCCCGGTCCAGGGTGTCCGTGATCCTCTCGGGGGTGATCTCGTCCGTGCCGATCGCCTCGATGACCTTCTTCAGCACCGTGTACGCGATCCACGTGGTCTGCGGGCCCGGGTCGGCCGGGTCGATGTCGTTGTTCCCGAAGGCGTACTTGTCGATCACGCCGCGCATCGGCCCCCACGCGCGGTCGTTCGCCACCGGGTACCAGCCGGTGAGGTACGCGTTCTCGAAGATCCCGTCCTTGCCGCCCGTACGGTCGATGAGCGACTGGTCGACGCTGCCCAGCACGGAGGAGACCCGGATGGACCGGCCGTCGTCGGGGAGCCTGCGGTAGGAGTCGAGGAAGGTCTCGGTGCGGTCCCCGAGCACCGCCGTCACACAGCCGCCGTCCTGGGCGCGGTCGCGCGCCGTCCTCGCCTGCCGGGTGTAGTCGGTGGCGTCCTCCGCCGCGCGGATGTCGGAGACGGGCCCGCGACCGCCCTGCGAGAGCCCGGCGTCGATCAGGTCGGGCAGGTTGTCGCCGCCGATCGTGTCGGGCCGTACCAGCGCCGTACGGTCGCAGGTACGCGCGACCTGCCGGCCGCTGCCCGCGAGGAGCGTGGCCTGCCCGCCGTTGACCGGGTAGGAGAGGAAGCTCGTGAACTCCTCCTCGCTGATGCCGTATCCGCCGATGTACGGGATGCCCGCGGCCTCCAGCGGCGCCATGAACTGACGGCCGAACTGGCTGTACGAGCCGACGACGGCGACGGCCTTCTGCTTCACCGCCCGGCGGGCGCACTCGGCGGCGCCCGCCGAGTCGTTGCGCTCGTTGCAGGTCAGGACGCGCAGCTCGTGGCCGTCGATGCCGCCGGTCGCGTTGACCCAGCGGGCGTACGCCTGCGCCATGGCCGGCATGCCGGGCACATTGGTCGCGTTGGTGTCGATCGGCGCCCAGGTCATGACGGTGACGGGCGCCCGGGAGCCGGCGGCGTCCCCGGGCAGGAGACCGCAGCCGGACAGCAGGGTGGCGAGGACGAGCAGCGCACCGCTCTGGAAGGGGCGGAAGGAGGAGAAACGTCGCCGACCGGTCATAGCTCCTCACGCTCCCGTCCCGCGGGGAACGGTGGAGTGAGCGCGGTTCAACGGTGAGTGACGTGGAGGTGAACAGCGGGGGCCCTGGGTGGCATCGCCCAGCGGACCGTAAAGTCGGGTCTGTGCAGCCAGCTTCCGAGAACTCTTCCCGTCGCGGCCGTCGCTCCCCCACCATGGGCGGCATGCCGCTCAACGACATGCCGTGGTGGCGCTGGCGCAGCAATGTGCGCTCGGCGCTGCACATGCTTTCCGATCCCGTCTTCCACCACGAGTGCTGGCTGGCCGGCCGCGAGGGGTACGGGGACGTCACCGACGCCGTGTACCGGCTCGTCGAGGACACCTGGCTCGACAACTGGTCGGCGGAGAAGTACGTCGGAACGATTTTCCGCGACTCCGGGGAGGCCGCGCTCGTCGATCTCGCCGTGCTGCGGGTGCTGCGCATCATGCACCAGGTCGGCCCCGACGCGCCCGTCTCCGCCTATCTGGAACACCACGGCTGGCCGGAGGCGGTCCGCGCGGCCCGCGAGGCGCACGTACGGCTGGCGGCGGGCGACGGGGACGACCCGGACGCGCCGCCGCAGACCCTGGACGTGCTGCGCATCATGACGCGCTCCGGCTGAGTCCCGGGCACCGGTCCCTGGGCTCCGGTGTCCTGGGCCCGGCGTCCTGGGCCCTGGGCCGGTACGGCGATGTGGGATCCTTTGTGGTCATGAGCACCGCCGCGCAGTCACCCGCCTCGCCTGCCCCGTCCGGCCGCACCGACCGCGGGGACGGCACCGATCAGTACGTGCTGACGCTGTCCTGCCCGGACAAGCAGGGCATCGTGCACGCCGTGTCGAGCTACCTCTTCATGACCGGCTGCAACATCGAGGACAGCCAGCAGTTCGGGGACCACGACACCGGGCTCTTCTTCATGCGGGTGCACTTCTCGGCGGAGGCGCCGGTGACCGTGGAGAAGCTGAGGGCGAGCTTCGCCGCCGTCGGGGACTCCTTCCGGATGGACTGGGCGATCCACCGTCCCGAGGAGCGGATGCGGATCGTCCTCCTGGTCAGCAAGTTCGGCCACTGCCTGAACGATCTCCTCTTCCGGGCCGGCATCGGCGCGCTGCCGGTGGAGATCGTGGCCGTCGTCTCGAACCACACGGACTTCGCCGAGCTGGCCGCCTCGTACGACATCCCGTTCCACCACATCCCCGTGACGAGGGACACGAAGGCGGCGGCGGAGGCGGAGCTGCTGGAGCTGGTCCGGGCCGAGCGGGTCGAGCTGGTCGTTCTCGCCCGCTACATGCAGGTCATCTCCGACGACCTGTGCAAGCGGCTCAACGGCCGGATCATCAACATCCACCACTCCTTCCTGCCGAGCTTCAAGGGCGCGAAGCCGTACCACCAGGCGCACGCGCGGGGCGTGAAGCTGATCGGCGCGACGGCGCACTATGTGACGGCCGACCTCGACGAGGGCCCGATCATCGAGCAGGAGGTCGAGCGCGTCGGCCACCAGGTCACGCCCGAGCAGCTCGTGGCGATCGGCCGGGACGTGGAGTGCCAGGCGCTGGCGCGCGCCGTGAAGTGGCACGCGGAGCACCGGATCCTGCTGAACGGCCACCGTACGGTCATCTTCGCCTGAGCCTGAGCCTGAGCGGCGGCGGGCGGCGGCGGGCGTCGGGGGCCGGTTCGGCGGCGGGCTCAGAGCCGGCTCATCGCCGCCGCCGCGAACAGCACGTCCCTGATCGCCTCACGGTCGCCGTCCTGACCCGCCGCCGCGTCCTCCGGCGAGACGCGCCCGGCCACCACCTGGCAGAACTCGACGGCGTCCAGCGCGACCTCGCCCACGGACAGCTCCGGGCAGCCGACCGCCGCCGGGGAGTCCAGCGGGATGTACCAGTCACCGCCGCCCGCCCCCTCGACCAGCAGATGCAGCGACCGTCCCGGCGAGCCCGCCGCCACGAGCTGCTGGGCCGGGCCCGCCAGACCCGCCCGGCGGCGCAGCGCGAGGGCGGCCGGGAGCAGCCGCGCGCCCAGGTCGATCATCGAGTGGAGATGGGGCCCGCTCGGCGGCCGGTACGGGTAGGCCACCGCCTCCGCGATGTCCGTGCCGTGGATCCAGCACTCGAAGGCCCGCTCCAGCAGGGCGTCGCGCAGCGGAAGGGCGAATTCCCCGTACGTGACGGAGAGTTCGGCCGCGCCCCGGCCGGCGAAGGAGACCGTACGGATCAGCGTGTGGTTCTGTTCGCGCCACGGCTCGTGGAGCGCCCGGGTGGGCGGAGGTGTCGCCGCGCGCCAGAAGGCGTCCGTACGGTCGGTGGGGTCGTCCGGCGCCCCGTGGCCCAGCGGGTCGTCCAGCCCGAGGGCCGCCGCGACCACGCCGTCCACGGTCATGAGATGGCCCATGACCCCGGCGACCGTCGTCCTGCGGAAGGCCGGCCGCTCGTTCTCGAACCACTGGAGCCGTACGGGCGCGTGCCAGTCCGGGGCGCCGATGTCGCGGAGCAGCGCGTCGAGCCGGGCGGTCTCGGCGTCGTACGGAGCGGCCCAGCCGGGCACCGGAACGCGGGCGGGGCGGCGGCCGAGGCAGTCCTCCAGCACGCGGGAGCGCAGCAGCGGGTCGAGGTCCAGATTCCCCTCGGCGTGCAGCAGTCCGACGGCGTCGCGCAGTCGCAGCGCCTCGTCGGCGCAGGGCGCGCACTCGGTGAGGTGGTCCTCGACGAGCCCCGTCTCGGCGGCCGAGCAGGCGGAGAGCGCCCAGGCGCCGAGGAGCGACTTCAGGACTTTGTGGGTGAGGCGGGGTATTCCGGGCGCGGGTGTGGGCGTCAACTCGGGCGTGGGCGTGGGCGTGGGTGTGGGTGTCGGCTCGGGTTCCGGTGAGGGTTGCGGTGAGGGTTCCGGCGGCGACAGGTCGTCGGCCGCCTCCCTCGGGCCGGGTATCCGGAGGTAGGGCGTCGGTTCGCCCGGGTCGCGGTCGTCGCGGGAGCCGCCGTCCAGCGGGCCGGTCACCGGGAGCGCCCGCTGTCCGGCGGCGGGAGACCGTCCCCGGAACGGCTGTTGGCCGTGGAGAGCAGTTGCAGGCCCAGCCGCAGCCGGCGCCGCGCCTCGTCCTCCGTGACGCCCAGGTCCTCCGCCGTCTGACGGCAGTCCCGGCGCTGGAAGTACGCCAGCTCCAACGCGCTGAGCAGGGGCTTCGGCATCGACCTGACGATGTAGTCCGCACGGGCCGCCGCCGAGGCGCGGCGTATCTTCTGTTCCATCTCCTCCGTGGTGCCCTCGCCGCTCGCCTCGAACGCCTGGCGCTCCGTCTCGCGCAGCCGCCGTACGGCGAGATCCTGTGTGACATTCGCCACCCAGGACCGCAGAGAGCCCTGCCGGGGGTCGTAGGTGTCCGGGTTCTCCCAGACGTGGCCGAAGACGTCGCGGGTGACGCGGTCCGCCGCGTCGTCGTCGTCCAGCACGCGGTGGGCGAGGCCGTGCACCAGGGACGCGTACCGGTCGTACACCTCGGCGAGCGCCGCCGCCTCGCCCCGCGCGAGCCGCTGTTGCATCCTGCGGTCCCAGCGGGGCGGTGTGTTCTTCGCCATCCGACCCCCAGCCCTGTTCTTCCGGCCTTCTTGGTTCCCCGTGCCCGTCCGCTCCGCCCCCGCCGGACCCGGGGGCCTCGGCGCTTCCGCCGCTCCCGCTGTCCGCCTCTGCCGTCGCCCCTCATGATGCCGAAGTCGGGGCCCCGACGTCTCGTCGAATGTAATGGGCGCCACCGACAGCGCACGCCCCTTTGCGGCAAGTGCGCCCCGCACGCCGACCAGCACGTCCCCGTACGCCGCCCCGCGACGTTTCGCCCCCGGGTAAAAGGGCAGGGGCGATCAGGAAGCAATACTTCCGGATCGTCCCATCCGTCGAGGAGAAGGGCATCAAACGCGTGACGCTCAAGGTGAACGAGTCCGAGCAGGGCGCGTGGACCGTCCTGCACATCACCGGCGAGCTGGATCTCGTGACATCGCCGGAGGTCCGCCAGCGGGTCCACGACGCGGTGGCCGAGGGGCAGCGGGAACTCGTGCTCGATCTCTCCCACGTGTTCTTCTGCGACTCCAGCGGTGTCGGCGTACTGATCGCCTCCCGGCGGCTGCTCCACTCCTGCCGGGGCAACCTCCGCCTCATCCTGCCCGCGCGGGGTTCGGAGGAGGGCTCGCACGTCAACCGCGTCCTCGCGGCGCTCGGCGTACGCCGGCTCTTCGACGTCTTCCCCGATGTGCCGAGCGCCGTCGACACCCAGGCGCAGCCGCTGTCGGCGTAGCGGCCCGCCGCGACGTCATGCCCGCTTCATCTGGGCTTTCCCCGTAAGCCTTCCGGGCAACCGGACACACGGCGGCCCTCCGCCGTCGTACGCTCCCGGCATGGACAGCGCAGAATACGAGGGCAAGATCGCCTCCAGGTTCGCCGCATTCGACCAGGACGGCAGCGGTTACATCGACCGGGAGGACTTCAGCGGGGCCGCGGCGGCGCTGCTCGCCGAATTCGGTACGACTGCCCGCTCCGACAAGGGTCAGGCGCTCTACAGCGGGGCCGAGGCGTTCTGGCAGGGGATGGCCGGGATCGCGGACGTGGACGGCGATCAGCGGGTCAGCCGCCAGGAGTTCGTCACGGGCGCGGTGAAGCGGCTGCGCGACAACCCGGAGCGGTTCGCGGAGATCGCCCGGCCGTTCCTGAGCGCCGCGATCGCCGTCGCGGGCGGCGACGCCGCGTCGCCCGGCGGCGGCCGGTCCGTGACCCCGGCGGCGGCCGAACGCGCGCTGCGGGTGCTGGGTGTCGGGCCGGAGGCGGCGGACCGGGCGGCCCGCGAGCTGGACGCGGACGGCGACGGCAGGATCGGTGAGGCGGAGATCCTGAAGGGTTTCGCCGCGTACTACGTGACGCCGGAGCCCTGACCGGACCGCGTACCAACGGAGTTGACCGGCCCAGGACCGAAGAACACCGGTCCTGGGCCGATCGCGTCCGGTTCCGACCGTACGGAAAGCGTTGGCCTCAACCCTCTGATGCGTCACCGTGCGTGGTGAAGGGGGGACCGTCGCGGTCGATACCGGGTTGTGTCCTTGCGGCCCGCCGTCACACGCCGGAGTCACGGCCGGGCTCCGGTACTCTCCCTTGGGTGCGAGAGGTAGTGAGGCGCGAAGGGCGCGGTGTTGCCGGTACGGCGACTCCCGTGTCGGGCGTGTGCGCCGCTCGTACGCCGCGCGTGCGCCGTACGCGCCCGTGTTCGACTTCCCGCAACGTGCGTCGCACAGTATGCACCACGCCTACTCCTTCGCGCTGGAATATGCCCGAAGCGCTTGTTGCGGTGACTGTACGTCAACCATGCTGTCTCGTAAGGGAATCACGTTCGGTGATCTCGTCGAGGACCCTGTCGAGGCGCGAGGCGATGTGTCCGCCGGTTCGGATGGTGTGAGCGGTGCAGGTGCTTCAGGTTCAGTTGGAGATCGGGCCCGACCCCGCGGAGGTGGGGCGGGCGCGCAGATGGGCCAGATCCAGGCTCGTCGGTTCGGGCATGGGGGATGACGAGCCGGTCGCGGAGACGCTGATCCTGCTCATCTCCGAGCTGGTCACGAACGCCGTGGTGCACACCGGCTGTCCGGCCGTGCTGCGGATGCTCTTCGGGTCGGGAGCGGCGGAGGCGGGCACCGTACGGGTGGAGGTCGCCGACATCAGCGCCTGCCCGCCGCGCCCGCGACACGCGGCCGGTGAAGACACCAACGGCCGTGGCCTGGAACTGGTCGACGGCCTCGCCGACCGGTGGGGATGGCAGCCGGAGGGCGCGGGCAAGCGGATCTGGTGCGAGGTCGACCGGTGCGCGCCGGACTGCGCGCCGGACGGTCCCGACGAGCCCCCGGGTGCGACGGCGCGCGCCACGGGTGTGTCGGGCGCGGCGAGCGGGACGGCGGGGGGGACGGCGAGTGCGTCCGAGGCCGGTTCCAGGGCCGGCGCCGGTTCCGGTCCCTCGTGTGCGAACGGCTCAGGTGGCTACGGCACGACGACGGGGTACGGCTCCACGCCCCGCAAGCCGTCGTACGGCATGCCGCGCCCGGCGTAGGAAGCCCGGTCGGCGGGTCCCCGGCCGGTTGGCACATGGCCGGCCGGGCGTTATCGCTGCCCGGCCCCGCCGGCCGCGCGCGAGCGGAACGTACGCCGGTACACCGTCGGCGGGACGCCCAGCGCCGCCTGGAGATGCTGCCGCATCGACTGCGCCGTACCGAACCCGGCGTCCCGCGCCACCTGGTCGACCGACAGGTCCGTCGACTCCAGCAACTGACGGGCCCGTTCGATCCGCTGCCGCAGCAGCCACTGCCCGGGGCTGACGCCCGCCTCCTCGCGGAACCGGCGGGTGAACGTCCGCACGGACATGGACTCCTGCCCCGCCATGTCCCGTAGCCGGATGGGCTCGTGGAGGCGCGCGAGCGCCCAGGCGCGCGCCGCCGTGGTGGTCGCCGCGCGCGGCTCGGGGACGGGGCGCCGGATGTACTGCGCCTGCCCGCCGTCCCGGTGCGGCGGGACGACCGTACGGCGCGCGACCTCGTTGGCGACCGCCGCGCCGTGGTCGCGCCGCACGATGTGCAGGCAGAGGTCGATCCCGGCGGCGACCCCGGCCGAGGTGAGCAGATCACCGTCGTCGATGAACAGCACGTCGGGGTCGACCGCGACGCGCGGGAACAGGCGCTGGAAGCGGGCGGCGGAGGCCCAGTGGGTCGTGGCGGGACGCCCGTCGAGCAGCCCGGCGGCGGCCAGCACGAAGCCGCCGGTGCAGATCGCGACCAGGCGGGTGTCCGGCCGGAGACGGGCGAGGGCGGCGGCCAGCTCGTCGGTGAGGACGCCCTCCTCGTAGACGGGGCCGAGTTCGTACGACGCCGGTACGACGACGGTGTCGGCGGTGGCCAGCGCCTCGGCGCCGTGCTCCACGAGGATGGCGAAGTCCGCGTCGGTGGCGATCGGGCCCGGCGATCCGGCCGTGCACGTCACCACCTCGTAGAGCCGTTCTCCCGTCGCGCCGCGGGCGCGGCCGAAGATCCGCTGCGGGATGCCCAGCTCGAAGGGGATCACCCCGGGGAGGGCGAGCACGACGACACGGTGCGGACGGCCGGCGTGGTGCGGCCGGTCGGGGCGGTGCGATCGGTCGGGGTGGTGCTGCGGGTGGCGCGGCCGGTGGGGCATGGCCCGATCCTAGCGAAGCGTGTCCTCCGGGCCACTCGTACGACCGGGGCCCGCGCTCGATGCTGGCTGACGTGACACAGTCAACGGATCTCCCCCCGAAGGACCTCCCGAAGGCTCCCTCGACGGCCTCCCCGACGGACATCGCGGAGTCCGCGCCCCCCAGCGCCCTCCCGCGTACCCCCGGGCGCGTCCACCGGGCGTGGTTCGTCGCCGCCGTCACCTTCGTGACGATCATCGGCGCCGCCGCCTTCGCCTCGCTCCCCGGTCTGCTGATCGAGCCCCTGCACACGGAGTTCGACTGGTCGCGCGGCACGATCGGCTTCGCCGTCTCCGTCAACCTGGCGCTGTACGGGCTGACCGCGCCGTTCGCCGCCGCGCTGATGGACCGCTTCGGGATCCGGAAGGTCGTCGCCGTCGCGCTGACCATGATCTCGGTCGGTGCGGTGCTGACCGTCTGGATGACCACGGCCTGGCAACTGGTCATGTACTGGGGCGTGCTGGTCGGCCTGGGCAGCGGTTCGATGGCGCTGGCCTTCGCCGCCACGGTGACGAACCGCTGGTTCGTGGCCCACCGCGGCCTGGTGACCGGCATCCTGACGGCCGCGGGCGCCTCCGGGCAGTTGGTCTTCCTGCCGCTGCTGTCCTGGCTGGTCGAGTCCCACGGCTGGCGCCCGGCCGCCGTCACGGTCTCCCTGACCGCGCTCGCGGTCGTCCCGTTCGTCTGGCTGCTGCTGCGCGACCACCCGGCGGACGTGGGCCTCGCCGCCTACGGGGCACCGGAGTTCACCCCGAAGCCCGCACCGGTGCGGGGCGCGGCGCGGCGGGCGCTGTCCGTGCTGGCGTCGGCGGTGCGCACGGGGCCGTTCTGGCTGCTCGCCGGTACGTTCGCGATCTGCGGCGCCTCGACCAACGGCCTGGTCAAGACCCACTTCGTACCGGCGGCGCACGACCACGGCATGCCGATCACGGCCGCCGCCTCGCTGCTCGCGGTGATCGGTGTCTTCGACGTCGTCGGCACGATCGCCTCCGGCTGGTTCACCGACCGCTACGAGGCACGCCGCCTGCTCGCGGTCTACTACGCGCTGCGCGGCGTCTCGCTGCTCTTCCTGCCGATGCTGCTCGCGCCGGCCGTCCACCCGCCGATGGTGTTCTTCATCGTCTTCTACGGGCTGGACTGGGTCGCCACGGTCCCCCCGACGCTCGCCCTGTGCCGGGAGCACTACGGCGAGGACAGTGCGATCGTCTTCGGCTGGGTCCTCGCCTCGCACCAGGTCGGCGCCGCGGCCGTCGCGTTCGCCGGCGGGGTGGCGCGGGACGTCTTCGGCTCGTACGACGTGATCTGGTACGCCTCGGGTGCCCTGTGCGCGGTGGCGGCGCTGATGGCGCTGGTGATCAGACGCCGGCCGGCGGTGTAGCGGCCGTCCCCCGGGACCTGCCCGCTCCGGCCTTGCCCCGGGTGCGGCGGGCGACCGCCTTCCCGATGCGCCGCGCGTCGAGCGCCATCTCGCGGAAGTTGCCGCTGATGGGGTTGGTGAAGCCGGTGAAGTACAGGCCGGGCGCCTGCTTCGGCGTCCTGCGGCCGTGGGTCACGGGGCGGCCCCGGGCGTCCAGTACACCCAGATGGCCCACCAGGCCCTCCAGCGCGCGGTGGTAGCCGGTGGCGGCGATGACGGCCTCGGGGGTGACGCGCGAGCCGTCCGTCAGGACGACCTCGTTCCCCTCGAAGGACGCCACCGCCGCCACCGGCTCGACTCTCCCTCTCCGTACCGCCTTGATCAGCCCGACGTCCTGCACCGGGATCGCGCCCTGGCGGGCCCGCGTGTAGAGCCCCGTGTCCGGGCGCGGCAGTCCCCGCGCCGACAGGTCGGGGAGCGCGATCCGGCACATGACCGCCGCTCCCGCGTCGACCAGCCGGGTCGGCAGCCTGCGGACCAGGATCCCGGTCATCTGCGCGGGCCAGCCGAGTGTGGAGCGGCGCAGGATGTGCGGGACGGTCCTGATGGCGAGGCGTACCCGCGCCGCGCCGCCCTCGGCGAGGTCGACGGCTATCTCCGCGCCCGTGTTGCCGACGCCGACGACCAGGACGTCCTTCCCGGCGTACGGCGCGGGGTCGCGGTACGCGGCGGCGTGCAGCACCACGCCTCCGGCCTCCTCGTACGCGGCCAGGCCCGGCCAGGACGGCAGCCGGGGTGTGTGGTTGAAGCCGGTGGCCACGACGACCGCGCGCCCGGTCAGCTCCCGTCCGCCCGTGGCGCGCAGCAGCCAGCCGGTGGAGTCGGGGGTGCGGTCGATCCGGGTGACCTCCACGCCGGTGACGATCTCCAGCCCGTGGTGGACCGCGTACTTGTCCAGGTAGCGCACCACATCGGCGCGGGCCGGCCAGCGCCCGAAGGAGCGTGGCATCGTGAGCCCCGGCAGCCCGGACCTGGCGCGCGTGGTGTGCAGCCGCAGCCGCTCGTAGTGGCCGCGCCAGGACGCGCCGACGGCGTCCGACTTCTCCAGCACGACGGCCCGTACCCCTTGCCGGCGCAGGGCGGCGGCGGCGGCGAGCCCGCCGGGGCCCCCTCCGATGACGTACACGGGACGGTCGTCGGTGAGGTCGAGATCGGCACACATGAAAGCTGAGCGTAAGCCCCGAAATACTTGGTGGGTACCAGTCAAGGAGGAAACCGGTTGCGAATCGGTCACGCCCGGCGCGGGGGCGCGGGACGGCGGTGGCGCGGGCTCACGGCCACAGCAACTCCCGTACCCATGTGCCGCCGTCCAGCCGGTAGCGCAGGCGTACGTGACGGCGGTGCTCCTCGCCCTGGAAGAACTCCACCTCGTCCGGGACGAGGACGTACGCGGTCCAGGTGGGCGCCTCGGCGGACGGGTCGTGGCGGGCCCGCTCCCAGGCCGCGCGGTTGGCCTCGGCCAGCTCCCCCGGGGAGCCGAGCAGGTCGCTCTGACGGCCCACCAGGGCCGCGGCCAGGGCGCCCGTCGAGCGGGCGTGGAGATCGGCGGCGGCGTCCCGCGGGGGCGCGGTCCGCACCGTGCCCCGGAGGCGTACGGCCCTGGCCTGCGCGGGCCAGTAGAAGCCGAGGGCGGCATGGGGGCGGGCCGCGAGGTGGTGGCCCTTGCGGCTGGTGGCGTGCGAGGCGAAGTGCCAGCCCTGGTCGTCCGCGTCGTGCAGCATCAGCGTCCGTACGTCGGGGTGGCCCCGCTCGTCGGCGGTCGCGAGCGTCATCGTGTGCGGCTCGGGCTGGTGCGCGGCCACCGCCTGCGTGAACCACCGGTGGAACAGCGTCAGCGGGTCCCCGGGCGCCGTGGCCGGGTCGAACGCGGGCAGCGGGTCGCCGCCCGTGTCCCAGACGCGCTGGGCGCGCAGCAGGGCCCGGAAGTCTTCCTGGGAGGTGTGGGGGGCGCGGGTTCGGGCGTTGTCGTCCATGCGGGCCATTCAATCCCGGTGGCGACGCGTCCGATCCCCGGGGCGGTCGGTGCCGTCTTCGTGGCGGTGCGTTCGGCTCCCGTGCGTGTCCTGGTACGGGAACGCCGACGGGGTCAGTGGGACGACCCCCGTCGGCGTGACAGGACAGAGAGAGGGCACGCCCGTACCGTGCCCGCCGGCCAGTGCGCCGGATCGTTTCGGCTCGTTACTTCGTGGGCTTCTTGCCGGTCATGCCGAGATGGACCAACAGGGCCAGGTTCGGCTTCAGTTCGGCCTGCTTCACGCCCCAGCTCTGGAAGCCCTTCTGGTGCGAGGCCACCGAGGCGAGCATGACCACCAGTGAACCGGCCACCGCCGCCGGGCTGACGTCCTTGTCGACGCGTCCCTTGGACTGGAGCTCCGTCATCGACTCCGTAAGGGAGTTGGTCACGGAGTTGAGGATCTTCAGACGGATCTTGTTGAACCGCTTGTCGCCCTCCGCCGCGCCCAGGTCGACCACACGGAGGATCGCGTCGTGTTTGCGCCAGAAATCGAGGAACCCCTCGACAAGCTCTTCCGACGTCTGCCACCCGGCCTTGCCGACCCAGGAGCGGCCGGAGACCAGACCGGTCAACCCGGTGCCCTCCTTGGCCATTTCCTCGGCGATTTCGAGGACGGCGCCCTCGACGTCCGGGAAGTACTGGTAGAAGGTCGCGGGTGAAGTGCCCGCTTTACGGGCGACGTCGATGACTTTGACGTCCCGGTAGGGCGAGGATCTGAGCATCTCGCCGAGGCAGTCGAGCAGCTTCTGCCGCGTCGCCTGTCCGCGTCGACCAGCCACGCGGCCGTCGACGGTGCGCACTTGTCCTGTCATGTCGTCAGCTTACCGAGGGGTGATCGGAGCGCGATTTGGCCGAGTGCAAATGGGGAACCGGCCATCTCCCGCACGGGCCGGAGTGCGCGCGGCACGGGTTGTGCACAGGATTAATGTTATCAACAGCCTGTGGACAACTTCGGTGGATAACTCGGGGTGGCGGCGGCTTCACCCTGGGACAATGAACCAATTGTTCGATTTCTTCGGCTTGCGTTTCCGGCCAACCCGCATGAGCTTTGCTGTGACGGGCGCCATACGCCGGTGCCGTACGCAGCGGCGCACAGGGAAGGATCCGGTCCATGGCCGCATTCGCGGAAGGCACGCCGTGCTGGGTGGATGTGTCGCTCCCCGACCTGGAGGCGGGCAAGCGCTTCTACGGGGAGCTGTTCGGCTGGACCTTCGGCCAGGGGGCCGGCGCGGAGTACGGGCACTGCACGGAGGCGTTCAGCGACGGGAAGCGGGTCGCGGGGCTGGCCGCCAAGCGGGACGGAAGGATGCCCACGGCCTGGGGCGTCTACTTCGCCACCGCCGACGCCGCCGCACTCAGCGGACGGATCGTCGAGGCGGGCGGCCGGCTCGTGCGGGATCCGGTGGCGGTGGGGCGCTCCGGCGTCCTGGCCGAGGCGGCGGACCCGGCCGGCGCCGTCTTCGGACTCTGGCAGGCGGGCGAGGACGCGGGGTTCGAGAAGAAGGGCCTGCCGGGATCCTTCTGCTGGACCGAGGTCTACACGAGGGACAAGGAGCGGGTCGACCCCTTC
Organism: Streptomyces sp. NPDC059092; assembly: GCF_042756365.1. Taxonomy (NCBI): domain Bacteria; kingdom Bacillati; phylum Actinomycetota; class Actinomycetes; order Kitasatosporales; family Streptomycetaceae; genus Streptomyces; species Streptomyces sp. NPDC059092. The sequence goes on along the minus strand of NZ_JBHZEJ010000039.1, from coordinate 6,829 downwards.
TACGAGGGAGTCTTCGGCTTCCGGGGCACGGACGTCCCCGGCGGGGACTCCGGCGTCGACTTCCGGATGTGGTCCCCGGCGGGCGCGGCCCCCGGCGCGGCGGGCGCCGTCGGCGGGCGCAGCGTGATCACGGACGCCTTCCCGGCGGAGCTGCCGGGCCACTTCCTGAGCTACTTCTCCGTGGCCGACTGCGCCAGGACCGCGGGGACGGCGGTCCGGCTGGGCGGCCGGATCACCGCGCCGCCCTTCGCCATCGCCTCCGGCAGGATGGCCGTCCTCGTGGACAACCAGGGCGCGTCCTTCGCCGTCCTTGAGGAGAGCGGAGACGCGCCCGGGAACGGAAAGGACAGGCAGGGGGCGGAAGAAGCGGAAGACTCGGAGCGGGCGCCGGAACGGAAAGCGCCCGAGCCGCCCCTGACGAAATCGGCCCCGGAATCCGTATCGGAGTCCGAGCCCGGCAGAAAACGGTGGCGGGGCTGGAAACGGACCGGCGGATAGCGGACGGCGGGACTTGGGTGCGCGTACCGGGGGAGAATCCCCGGTGGGCGGGCATACGAGACACACGGGGTGTCCGGATCGGGACGAGACACCCCGATCCGCCCCCGGGTTCGCAACCGCCGCCTCCGGCAGGAAGAATCAGCGGGCACGGGGCCGTACCTTTGTGGCCCGAACGGGGAGGTGGCAGGCAAGTGGAGCAGCTGACGCAGCACGACCCGAGGCGTATCGGCCCTTTCGAGGTGCTGGGGCGGCTCGGGGCCGGCGGCATGGGGCTGGTCTATCTCGCCCGTTCGGCGTCCGGCCGCCGCGTGGCGATCAAGACCGTCCGTACCGAACTGGCCGAGGACCAGCTCTTCCGGGTCCGGTTCACGCGTGAGGTGGAGGCCGCCCGCGCCGTCAGCGGCTTCTACACGGCCGCGGTGGTGGACGCCGACCCGCGGGCCGCGGTGCCCTGGCTGGCCACGGCGTACGTGCCCGCGCCCTCGCTGGAAGAAATAGTGAGCGAGTGCGGTCCGATGCCCGCCCAGGCGGTGCGCTGGCTCGCCGCCGGGATCGCGGAGGCCCTCCAGTCGATCCACGGGGCGGGCCTCGTCCACCGCGACCTGAAGCCGTCGAACGTGCTGGTGGTCGAGGACGGGCCCCGGGTCATCGACTTCGGGATCGCCTCCGGCGCCTCCAACACCCGGCTGACCATGACGAACGTCGCGGTCGGCACGCCCGCCTACATGTCGCCCGAGCAGGCGCGGGACTCCCGCAGCGTGACCGGGGCCAGCGACATCTTCTCCCTCGGGTCGACCCTCGTCTTCGCCGCCACCGGCCACGCCCCCTTCCACGGGGCGAACCCGGTCGAGACGGTCTTCATGCTCCTGCGCGAGGGCCCGGACGTGGAGGGTCTGCCGGACGAGCTGAGACCCCTCATCGAGTCCTGCATGCAGATGGACGCCGGGCTGCGGCCCTCGCCCGCCGACCTCCAGTCGCAGCTCGCGCCGCATCTCTTCGCCTCGGGCAGCGACGACAGCGGTACGGCGTCGGCCTGGCTGCCGGATTCCGCCACCGCGATGATCGAGCGCCGCCGCAACGGCGGCCGGGTCGCCGTCACCGCGCGCCCCGCGGCCCCGGCCGTACCGCCGCAGCCCCCGCACCAGCCGCCGCGGCCCGCGCAGGCGCCCGACTGGGACGCCGCGTGGCGCCCCGACGGCGGCGGCCGGGGAATCGGCCCCGGCGGACCCGGCGGTGCGCACGCCGGCGGTCACGGTGCAGGCGGTCACGCTGCCGCTCACGGGCGCCCCGCGCCCCGGCCCGCCGCGCAGCCGCACGGCGCCGCGATGGCCGCCGCGCCCCCGGGCAGCCCGGTCCAGCTTCCGGGCGCGCCGGTCCCGATCGGCCCCGGGCCGCGCGTCGGGGACGCGCACGCCGTCGCGGACGCCGGCCCCGCCACCGGCTGGATCCGCCCGCCCGCCGGGCTGAACGGCGCGGACCCCTCCTACGGCGCCGCGCCGCACCCGCCCGTACCGCCGCTGCCCGCGCCCACCCAGCCGCCCGACGCGGCGGCCGAGGCGCAGCGCTGGCGGCCCTGGCGGTTCCGGATGTCCAACGACGTGTGGGGGACGCCGGTCGTCGACGGGGACCTGCTCTACGTCACGTCCTTCGAGGTGCACGCGCTGGACGTGGGCAGCGGGCGCCGTCAGTTCAAGACCCGGGACGTGGCCTGGGCGATGGCCGTGTCCGGCGGCCGTATCCACGCCTCGGACGGGCCGACGCTCTACGCGCTCGACAGCACGACCGGCGCGGAGCGCTGGCGCCTCCAGACCACCTCCTGGGTGTACTCCCTCAAGGTCGACCGCGGCACGGTCGTCACCGGCACGCGCGGCGGCGGCGTCCAGGCGTGGGAGGCGTCCAGCGGCGAGCGGCTGTGGGAGATCGCGGGCGCCCAGACGGACTTCGAGACCCCGGAGTCGGGCCCCACGATCCACGACGGCACGGTCTTCGTGTGGAAGGACGCCCGGCTCCAGGCGCTGGACGCGCGCTCGGGCGCCGAGCGGTGGTCGTACCCCATCGGCGACGCGGCGTCCTGCGGCGGCGTACCCGTACGGGTCACGCCCGCCTCCGACGGATCCCTGTACGTCGCCGCGGGCACGCGCGTGCTCTGCGTCGACCTCGCCACCGGCCATGTCCGCTGGCACTTCGAGGCGCCCGCCGTCTTTCTCTCCCCGCCCGCCTTCGCACCTGGTCCGGCCGTCACGGGCGGCGGTGTCTACCTCGCCGACTACCTGGGCACGGTGTACGCGCTCGACGCGGCCACCGGCAAGGACCGCTGGCGGATCGCCACGGAGTCCCGCCAGTCGATCGAACCGGCCCTGGTCGCCGACGGCAACGTCCATGTCGGCAGCGGCAGCGCGCTGTACACCCTGGACGCGGTCACCGGCACGCCCAAGTGGCGCTTCGCGGCGGGCGGCGAGGTCATCGGCGCCCCGGTCGTCGCCGACGGGCGGCTGCACTTCGGCTCGGCCGACCACGCGCTCTACACGCTGGACGCGGGCGGCGGCCAGCTCCGCTGGAAGCTGGCGACGGGCGGCGAGATCACCGGGTCGCCGGTGGCGCGGCGCGGCGTGGTGTACGCGTGCAGCAAGGACCGGTGCGTGTACGCGCTGGACGCGGTCAAGGGGACGGCGACGGGGCGCGGTTCGCGGCCCTAGGCGCTTTTCGTTCGGATCGGTCGGCTGTTGGTGCACCACGCGTTCCGTGATCGCGGCGCGCAACGCGGGCGTGGCCGCCGGCATTTGAGGAACGATCGTTCTTGACTGGTCGTTCCTCAACTGTCTATGGTCATGTCATGGGTAGGCCAAGGGCGTTCGACGAGGACGAGGCGGTGCGCGCCGCCGTGAAGTTGTTCGGCAGCCGCGCGTACGACGGGGTGTCCGTCGATGATCTCGTCACCCACCTCGGCGTGCACCGCAACAGCCTCTACAAGACGTTCGGCAGCAAGCGCGGCCTCTACCTGGTCGCCCTGCGCCGCCATCTCGCCGACGATGTCCGTCCCTTGGCCGACGCGCTCGCCTCGGCACCGGACGCCGCGACCGCGCTGCGGCTCGTCACCTCGGCCGACCTGGGTCTGCTGCTGCTCGCGGCGGTCGAACGGGCACCGGCCGACGACGACGTCGCGGCCGAGGTGGCGACCGCGCTGGGCGCCGTCGACCGGGCCGTCGCCGACGCGCTCGGCATCCCCGCCGAGCTGGCCGCCGCCCTCACGGCCGCCGCACTGGGCATCCTCCTGCGCGGCGACCCCGACGGCGTCGGGACCGCGCTGTCCCAACGCCTCGATCCTCTCGCCTGACAAGGAAACCGACATGGCACTGGTGCGCATCGACGGCGACGACCTCGTCGTCGTGATCGAGGGTCTCGACAAGCTCTGGGCCCTGAAGAGCAGCCTGACCATCCCGCTGGCCAACGTCCGCGGCGCGACCGCCGACCCCGGCATCGTCGCCGATCCCAAGGGGATCCGCGCGCCCGGCGCCCGCGTGCCCGGTGTGATCACGGCGGGCACGTTCCATCTCGACGGCGAGAAGGTCTTCTGGGACGTCAAGGATCCGTCGAAGACCGTCGTGGTCGAACTCGCCGACGAGCGCTACGCCCGCCTGGTCCTCCAGGTCGACGACCCCCGCGCGACCGTCGCGCTGATCGAGAACGCCCTCATCTGAGCTGAAAGAGGCAGACCGATGTTCCTCCGCTTCGCCGCGGTCGTGCTGGCGTTGACCGTCGTGACCGCCACCCCGGCCGAGGCGGTTCCGGCCCTCGTGCCGGCCGCCGACCGGGAGGTCGTCTTCACCGTCGACGGGACGACGACGTACGGCACCCTGCATGTTCCCGCGCATCGCGTCGGGCAACGGCTGCGGGCGGCGCTGCTGCTGCCCGGCAGCGGGCCCACCGACCGCGACGGCGACCAACCACCCGCGTCCCGCCCGCGCACCCTGGCGCAGTTGGCCGAGGCGCTCGGGGGCGACCGGGTCGCCACGCTGCGGTTCGACAAGTACGGCACCGGCCGCACCGGGCTCGGTGCCTACCGCGACCACCCGGAGGAACTCGACCACCCGGCGTTCGTCCGCCAGGCCGGCGCCGCCTACGAGGCGTTGCGCGACCAGCCGGAGACCGACCCGCACCGGCTGCTGGTCGTCGGGCACAGCGAGGGCGCGATGACCGGGCTGCTGTTCGGCGGCACCGTCCGCCCGCGCCCGGCCGGCCTGGCACTGCTGCAACCGCAGGCGATCCGCATGCTGGACCTGGTGGCGCTGCAACTGCACGCCCAGACCGCCGAGGCGACCCGGCTGGGCCAGTTCACCCCGGAACAGCGGCGCGCCATCGACGCGGCGATCGACGCCGCCGTCACGGCCCTGCGCGAACACCGGCCGGTCGACACCACCGACCTGCCGCCCGTGCTCGCCCAGCTCTTCCGAGCCTTCCAGGGGGCGAGCGCCCGGTTCGTGGAGAGCGACGACGCCGTCTACCCGCCGGACACCGCCGCGGCGCTCCGGCCGGGGACCAGGGTGCTGCTGACCTGCGGCACGAACGACGTCCAGATTCCCTGCGCGACGACGGACGCCCTGACCGCCGCCCTGCGCCGCGCACACGTCGAGGGACCGGGCCGGGTGCCGCTGCCCGGAGTGGACCACCTGATGCACGACGCCGACCACCCGGACACCCTCGCCCCGGCCGTGCTCGACGCCTTGCACCGGTTCACGGGCGGTTCGCGGCCGTAGCGGTTACGGGGCCTCAGCGGTACGAGGCGTCAGCGGTACGGGTCGTCGGGGCGGGCGGCGCGGCCGGTGCCGGGGGTGCCGTTCTCCTCGTACCACCGGCCGGTGGTGGGCAGGGACTGCGTGTCCCCGTCGCGCGTCCGCGGCCAGGGGTCCTCCTCGTACCTCTGCGGGTCCTGGCCCTGGGGCCCGTACCCCTGCTGCTGCCCGTAGCCCTGCGGCTCGTACGGCCGGGGGTCGTACGGCTGCGGCTCGTACGAATGGGGCTCGTACGGCTGGGGCTCGTACGGCGGGGGCTCGTACGGCTGTTCGCGGTCCCGGCGCCCGGCGCGCCCCCGGCCGGACATCAGGGCCGCGGCCAGCAGCAGCGCCACCCCGCCGCCCGCCGTGTACGCGACGCCGACGCCCAGGCCCGAGCCGTTCCCGCTGATGACCAGCGAGCCCGCCGCCTGTCCCTGACGCACCATCCACAGCACGGTGAAACCGAGGACGATCAGCCCGGCCAGCGCCACCAGCGGGCGTGACCGCGCCGCCACCCCGACCAGGGTGACCAGGGCGGCGAAGACGAAGGGCAGCAGGAGCGAGGTGAAGATCCCGGCGCCGTTCGCGGTGACGCGGTCGAAGAGGTCGGCGACCCGGTAGTCGCGTCCGGTCCGCCCGCCGTACCAGGCGTGGAACGGCCCGTAGACAGCGGCGGCGGCCCCGGCGAGAGCGAGGATCGAACCGAAGATGTTGCGGACCATCGCCCGGCCTCCTTGGCTGTGCGGAACCCTGCTCCAGGTGGAGACGCTACGCCGGGTGCCTGGCGGGCGCCATGCGGCGCCTGCGGTTGTCCGTACCCGCTGCTAAGGTGTCGCGCGCACTTGACAGGTTCATGGGCTCCTCGGCGGTGCTGAGGAGTGATACGTGTCCAACGGGGGAGTGACTCGGCTTTGATGCGTCGACGTCTGAAGTTCGCGGCCGTACTGGTCGTGGTGGTGCTGGCTCTGACGGGGTTCTCCTCGGCGAAGTCCGGCAGAGGGGGAAGCGGGAAGGGGAAGTCGAGCAGCAGCGGCGGTAGCAGCAGCAGCGGCGGAGGCTGCTCGAACTCGAAGAAGAGCAACGGGTCGTCGGGGTACGACTCGGGCTCGCGCTACAACTCGCAGGACGACTACGACGACGAGCACGGCTCGTCCGGCGGCACGTACGACGACCCGACCCCGACGGCCGTCGCCACGACGACCACGGACGACGTCGAGGCGCGGATCGTCACCTGCGTCCACAAGGCGAAGGGCAAGCGCAAGGCCGTCACGTACGCGACCGTACGGGTGGAGACCGCGGCCGGGGTGACCGACCGCTACGACATCGACGTGACGTTCACCGACGCCACCGGCCGTGTCGTCGACTCCGGCGAGACCGAGATAGACCTGGAGAGCGGCGAGACCACGACGGTCAAGGTGGCGATGGACAGCCCGCGCCAGGTGGCACGCGTGAAGAAGTGCACGGTGAGCACGGCGCTCGACACCTGACCGCCGCGTCCAGCTCGGCCGCCGAGGGCCGGGAGACGGCCGTCAGGTGGGCGCGCGCCTCCTTCAGCAGGG